>NZ_CAUTSL010000010.1:0-52444 GCF_963540955.1 Actinomyces bouchesdurhonensis | reverse complement strand
GGGAGACCGAACACCCCGAGATCTCCCGCATGACCATCATCGTGGACGCCGACTCTGCGCCCATCGAACAAGTGGTGAAGCAGCTCAATAAGCTCATCAACGTCCTGAAAGTTGTCGAGCTCGAACCCGAAGACTCCGTCGAACGGCGCCTGCTGCTCATGAAGGTCCAGGCAGACGAAACCCGTCGTACCTCCGTCCTGCAGATCGTGGATCTGTTCCGCGCACACATCGTCGACGTTCAACCTGAGTCGGTCGTCATTGAATCGGTCGGCTCTCTACCCAAACTGGAGGCGCTGCTGCGGGCTTTGGAACCCTACGGCGTCACCGAACTCGTCCAGTCGGGCGCCGTGGCCATTGGTCGCGGATCACGCTCGATCACGGATCAACTGAAGGAGAAATGAAAATGGCAGAGATCATCTACGACGACGGTGCAGACCTGTCGCTGATTCAGTCCAAGAAGGTTGCCGTCATTGGCTACGGCTCGCAGGGACACGCGCACGCGCTCAACCTGAAGGATTCCGGAGTTGACGTGGTCGTCGGCCTGCGCCCTGGCTCCTCTTCGTGGGCCAAGGCTGAGGCCGCTGGCCTGGAGGTCAAGGACGTGGCCGAGGCCGTCGCCGAGGGCGACGTCGTTTCCGTGCTGCTGCCGGACCAGGTTCAGCGTTTCGTCTACGCCGAGCAGATCGCCCCCAACCTGAAGGACGGTGCCGCGCTGCTCTTCGCGCACGGCTTCAACGTTCGTTTCGGTTACATTGATGTCCCCGCCGGCCATGATGTCATCATGGTTGCCCCCAAGGGTCCGGGCCACAAGGTCCGCGAGACCTACGTGCAGGGCAAGGGTACCCCAGACGTCGTCGCTGTCGAGGTGGATGCTTCCGGCAAGGCTTGGGAGCTGGCCCTGTCGTACGCGAAGGGCATTGGCGGTACCCGCGCGGGTGTTATCAAGACGACCTTCACTGAGGAAACTGAGACGGATCTCTTCGGTGAGCAGGCTGTGCTGTGCGGTGGCGTGTCGCACCTGATCCAGGCTGGCTTCGAGACGCTGGTTGAGGCTGGCTACCAGCCCGAGATTGCTTACTTCGAGGTCTGCCACGAGATGAAGCAGATCGTCGACCTGATCAACGAGGGTGGCATCACCAAGCAGCGTTGGTCCTGCTCCGACACGGCTGAATACGGCGACTACGTCTCCGGTCCGCGCGTCATCGGGGAGGCCTCTAAGCAGGCCATGAAGGATATTCTTTCTGACATTCAGGACGGGACTTTCGCCCGCAAGTTCATCGCTGACCAGGATAACGGCGCGCTCGAGTTCAAGGCGCTGCGTGCCGAGGAAGAGTCGCACCCGATTGAGAAGACCGGCCAGAAGCTGCGTAAGGCTTTCGGTTGGGCCGATTCGGATGCGGACTACACTGAGGGCAGCGCCGCGCGCTGATCTTACGCTCCTTTTCGGATAGAGCTGAGCCTCGGCCTCGTTCCTCACGTGGGACGAGGCCGAGGCTGGTTTGTGCGTGCATGGGGAGCGCGTGGATTGCCCGGGGGCGGTGTTTTTCTCGCGGCGATGTTGCCAGGCGCAGTGAACGTGATCGGATGCAGCGCCTGTTCGTTCACTCGAAGCGCGCGTGGCTGACCGTCAGGTAGAGCTATACTGCTGATCAGCCTACTCGGGGAGGGGCAATGGGTAAGCCGCTGAAGATCCTGTTTGTTATCAACGATCTGTATACTCGCGGGAACGGCCTGGCTGCCTCCGCGCGGCGAACGATTGCTCTCCTGCGTGAGCGCGGGCATCACGTTCGTGTCTTGTCGGCTCCTCCCCGCGGTGGCGATGAGTGTGGCATTGGCTTTCCCGACTATCCGCTGCCACCCCTGCGTGTCCCCATTATCGCTTCATTAATCGCCTCGCAGGGATATGCGTTCGCGCGTGTGGACCGAGCCCAGATTAAACGGGCCCTTGATTGGGCAGACGTTGTCCATCTTGAAGAACCTTTTTTCTTGCAGGCAGTTACCGCGCGCTGCGCTCGCAGATGCGGGGTTCCCGCGATGGTGACCTATCATATCCACCCCGAAAACTTGACAGCCTCGGTGTATCTCGATAGATGCGCCCTTCTGAATCGTGTGATCCTTGAGCTGTGGAAGCGCGCGATCTTCAATCGCAGTGACCTCGTTCAGTGTCCCTCGCGCTCCGTTGCAGACCGTGTGGCGACGCTGAATCTTTCTCCACCGCTGCTGTTGCTCTCTAATGGAGTGCCGCCTCAGGGCGAGGAATGCGGCGCGTGTCAGGAGGCGGGGGATTCTTTGACCATTCGTATCCTCGCGGTCGGGAGGTTCTCACGTGAGAAAGACCAAGTAACTATTGTGCGTGCCCTGCGTCACAGTGCTCATGCTTGCTCGATCCAGTTGACCCTTGCGGGGCGGGGGCCGACCGAGCGTTCCCTGCGCGCCCAGGCGTCACGCCTTCTGCGTGACGGTATCATCGCTCATCCCGTCCGCTTCGCGTTCATGAATGCGGATGAGCTTGCGTGCGAGGCGGCGTGCTCTGATCTGTATGTGCACGCGGCCCGAATTGAGGTGGAGGGGTTGAGTGCTCTAGAAGTGCTCCGCCGCGGCGTCGTGCCCATCATCGCGCGCGGACCCCTGACGGCGACCAGTCAATTCGCTCTCAGTGAGGACAGTGTGTACGAGGTAGGTGATGCGCGCGCACTTGCCCGCGCCGTCGACGCGTGGATTGAGCGAGGTGGGGGCGAGCGGCGGCGAGAGGCGCACCGCTATCGGTGTGCGGGGGACATGTATGACATTCGGGCCTGTGTGGATGTCCTGGAGGAGACTTACCGGCGGTTAGTTTCTGCGGGTGTGTCGAATAACAGAGCGCGACGAGAGGAACGCGAACAGCGTGGTGTGACGGTTGATCAGTCGACGAGTAAGTCGACATGTCTCCGATAAGTGACCAGCCAGCATCTCAACGCGAATGATGAATCCAGCGGTGGGTACGATCAGACTCGGTTGCCACGCATTGACGCCGCTCTTCCGCCGGGAAACACCAACGATGGCTTTCTGTCACCCTCTGGCCACGCGTGAACGAACGGCACCGCCTCCCACCTCTTTTCCTCTTCCGCAACGATGCTGACCGGCTGACGCGGCGTTGTCGGATGCTGGTGCTACGTCGCACCCTCCGAGGGTGTCGACCTGACCCGCATGAGACGTGAGGCTGGGGCGGGGAAACATCACCGCCTGCCCGGCCCAGGCCTCGTCTATGGGGCACGTCACGGCGCAAAGGGACCACGGGTTGGAACGAGGCCAACTCGGCGCACGCGAGCAGGGGAAGATGGAGCCATGACACTGAATATCGCAGTAATCCCCGGCGACGGGATCGGCAAGGAAATCGTCCCCGAAGGCCTGAAAGTCCTGGACCGCGTCCTGGCGGATAAGGGCATCGAGTACTCCACGACCCACTTCGACCTGGGAGCAGCGCGCTGGCACGCCACCGGCGATACACTCACCGACGAGGACCTTGAGGCCGTCAAGGCCCACGACGTCATCCTCCTTGGCGCGGTCGGCGACCCCTCCGTGCCCTCCGGCGTCCTCGAACGCGGCCTCCTCCTCAAGCTGCGCTTCGCCCTCGACCACTACGTAAACCTGCGCCCCTCCAAATACTACGAGGGCGTCCCAAGCCCCCTGGCCAACCCCGGCGACATCGACTTCGTTGTCGTGCGCGAGGGCACCGAGGGCCTGTACTGCGGAAACGGCGGCGCCGTGCGCGTCGGCACCCCGCACGAGATCGCCACCGAAGTCAGCGTCAACACCGCCTACGGCGTCGAGCGCGTCGTGCGCTACGCCTTCGAAGCCGCAACCTCGCGCAAGAAACACCTCACCCTGGTCCACAAGCACAACGTGCTGGTCAACGCCGGCCACATGTGGCGCCGCATCGTCGACGAGGTGGGGGAGGAGTACCCGGACGTGGTCGTCGACTACTGCCACATCGACGCCGCCACCATCTACATGGTCACCAACCCCGCGCGCTTCGACGTCATCGTCACCGACAATCTGTTCGGCGACATCCTCACCGACGAGGCCGGGGCGGTCACCGGCGGCATCGGCCTGAGCGCGTCGGGCAACCTCAACCCCTCGCGGGAGTACCCCTCCATGTTTGAACCCGTGCACGGCTCCGCCCCCGACATCGCCGGGCAAGGCAAGGCAGACCCGACCGCAACGATCTCTTCCGTGGCGCTCATGCTTGACTTCATGGGCTACGCGGACGAAGCCCGTCGCGTGCGCGACGCGATCGACGCCGACATGGCTGCGCGTGCCCAGGCCGCGGCGGACGGCAACCCGCTCGTGCGCTCGACCTCCCAGATCGGCGACGACATCGCCGCTCAGCTCTGACATCGGCAGACGACACAACTCAGGGCCGCTCCCCGCCGGGGAGCGGCCCTGTTGTAATCTCCGGGTGGTGTGCGAAGACGCGCGAGGCGCGCCTCAGCGGGTGCCGATGAGTGCGGGCAAGGTCGTGCGAGTCGCCCACTGCTCAATGTCCGCTAGGGCGGCGCTGGCGCCTGCCAGTCGCACCTGCTTGGAGTCGGAAGTCAGCAGAGCTGCATCTGCCGCCAGTAGGTTAGAAGCCAGGGTGGCGGCATCCAGGTCGGGAAGCGCGCAGCGAGGTGTGCGCGTGTCGGCGACGCCAGCCCGCAGGGCGACCTGTGAGCGGGTCAGTAGCTGGCCCGACACATCGTAGGCGTCGTTGAGCGTTCCGGCGCTCACCTGTGCCTTCGGGAGCGTGGAGGCCGTGCAATCCCACACGGCCACGGCCTGGGACAGCTCCGGCGAGGATGCAAGATCCTTGCCCGATGGAGCGAAGGTAGAGGAAATGGTGGTTTCATCGTAGAGATCGATCGACCAGGTTTGAACGCCCCCTCGAGACGCCGTGTTCACGTGATCGTTGACGAGCATTGCCTGCGAATCGCCCGCATCCAGGTTGATGCCGTAAACACCGGCCAGGGTCACAGCGCCCGCGTAGCGTCCGAGCGCGGAGGCCGCCAACGTGCGGGCCTCATCCGTGTCGGAGCGGTCAGGGTCTGCGGCAATCTCCAGATCGCGCGTGGCCGTGCGGGCCAGCCAAGAGACGAAGGCAGACAGGTCAGTGGGAGCCTCGGACACGGGTGCGGGGGCGCTCGCTCCGTCAGGGGTCGCGCCTCCCCATGGGTTCCACAGCCCTCCGAGTGTCTCAAGGCGTTGATCCGACGCTGAGGCGAGCGCACGCAGAGCACTCGAGCATGACGCGCAGTCAGTTGCGGCCTCAGCGAGCTGAGTTGCGCGAGAAGAAGCAGCGGCCTCCGTGCGCGCGGCCTGGTCGCGCACTGCCGCAAACCCCGACAGGGCCGGCAGGGACGACGAGGAGCAGGCGGACAACGCGAACACCATCGCGCCGGCGACAACGACCCCCGTGAAACGAGGTGTGGTTACAGTCAGTCTTGCACAATGCACCCCCGCATCATCCCACACCCCAAGCTAGGATAGGTAACTGACCCGCGTACGCGAGAAGAAAGACAGAGATACATGGGATCGCCCACGACAGACGGAGCACTCGAGGAACTACTGGCTCCAGTGGTGAGCGCCTCGGGACTGGAACTGGATTCGGTAACCCGCACGCGCTCCAACGCGATGCCGCTCCTGCGGGTCGTTGTCGAGGCGCCGATCGGTGCCGAAGGCATTGACTCTGACACCCTTGCGGACGTGTCCCGCGCCATCTCCAAGACCCTGGATGTCGCAGATCCGATCGACGGCGAGTACCTGTTGGAAGTTTCCACTCCCGGAGCCGAGCGCGAACTCACCAAGGTCGGGCATTGGATGCGACAGGTTGGACGTCTCGTGCGTATCAAGCTGCGCGCCGGTGGGTATGTGTCGGGTCGCGTTGTTGCCGCGGACGAGACGAGAGTAACAATCGACGTTGATGGTGAGTCGAGGGTCATTAACTATCAAGACATACGTAAGGCGCGCGCCCGCATCGACTTTGGGTCGGAGAAATAATTGCCCGTCATCTCTTATGCGTGTGGCTGCGTGAAACAGCTAACCGCGTGAGTATGAGCCGTGCTATAGAGTTATCGGTGAGGGGTGGTGCGAAAGGCGGTACAGGGTCCCCGGTCGGACGCACCCCTTAGCGAGGTTACCCCGAGGAAGGTGTGGCGAGACCAGCACAACGACCACCGATGACGATGAATCGACTACCATTGGCTATCAGGACATGAGGAAGGCGCGCTCCCGCGTCGACTCTGGAACGGGGAAGTAGGAGACCATGGAAATCGATATGACCGCTCTGCGGATGGTGGAAAACGAGAAGGGCATCAGCCTCGAAACCCTCGTTGACGCCATCGAAGAGGCGTTGCTTAAGGCGTACCATAACCTGCCCGGAGCTATCTCTCAGGCCCGCATCGAAATCGATAAGAAGACAGGGCGCGTCACCGTCATGGCGATGGATGAGGACGAGGACGGCAACCCCATCGGCGAATTCGATGACACGCCCAAGAACTTCGGACGCATCGCCCAATCCACCGCGCGCTCCGTCATTATGCAGCGCCTGCGCGACGCCGACGACCAGCGTGTCTTCGGTGACTTCGCCGGTCGCGAGGGCCAGATCATCACCGGCACCGTGCAGGCCCCGCGTCCCGGTCGTCCCACGATGGTCCAGGTTTCCGATGACTTCGAGGCAGTTTTGCCTGACGGCGAGAAAGTCCCCGGCGAGTCTTACCGTCACGGTGACCGCATCCGCGCCTACATCGTGGGCGTTGAACGTACCGATCGTGGGCCTCGTATCACCCTCTCGCGCACCCACCCCAACCTCGTCGCCGGCCTCTTCCAACGCGAGGTCCCCGAAATTCAGCAGGGACTCGTCAAGATCAAGGCAATCGCTCGCGAGGCCGGCCACCGCACAAAGATCGCCGTGGCCGCGACCCGTGACGGCATCAATGCCAAGGGAGCTTGCATTGGCCCCATGGGTGCGCGTGTGCGCTCCGTCATGGCGGAACTCGGCGGAGAAAAGATCGACATCGTCGATTACTCTGACGACCCGGCGCGCTTTGTTGCCAACTCGCTGTCTCCGGCGCGTGTGACCCGTGTGGTTGTCCACTCCGTTGACAATCGCACGGCGACCGCGATCGTGCCCGACTTCCAGCTCTCGCTCGCTATTGGTAAGGAAGGACAAAACGCCCGCCTCGCGGCGCGCCTGACCAACTACCACATCGACATTCATTCCGACACGGAAACAGGCGACGACGCGACAGTCTCGCGAGTCTCCACACCCGATGACGTGACAAGTCGCTCATAGATTCTGAGACGAGCAATCCCCTAGCTGGACTAAGCTAAGGGATTGTGTCGTATTCTGTGCCGTCTGAACCCTCCACCGGGCCTCAGCGTACCTGCATTGGATGCGGCGCACACGCGCATCGACACGCACTCGTGCGAATCGTGCGCTCGCCCGACGGTGCGGTTCGTCCCGACCCGACGGCGACTCTTCCAGGCCGAGGAGCATGGATTCACCCTGACGTGGTGTGTATCCAACGCGCCCGAGCCAGACGAGGCCTCGCGAGAGCACTACGCACGGGAAACCTCCCCGAACATGTGTGGGACGAGGTGGAGGAGTTGATCACTACTCACTGATGGCCACGAGCCATCAACGCCGAGATAATGGAAGCGGGTTGGAAGCTGATGGGCACCCGATGAGTACCCAGCGATGAGCTGCCAGCAATATCAGTAAGGCGTCTCCACACCGGAGGCGCTTCCGGAATGGAGAAATGTGGCAAAGTTGCGTGTCCACGAGCTCGCCAAAGAGCTCGGAATCACCAGCAAAGAACTGATGGGTCACCTGAAGGAAGCAGGTGAATTCGTCAAGTCGTCCTCGTCCTCGCTCGAGCCGCCCGTCGTGCGGCAGATGCGCGAGAAGTTCACGGCGGCACCCAAGACAAACAAGAAGGCGGAGAATAAACTCGCCCCCAAGCCGGGCGCGGCTAAGCCGATGCCGAAGAAGCCCGCCGCCGCCAAAGCGCCAGCCGAACAGGCCTCGACCGTGGCTGCCCCCAAGGCTCCCTCCCCCAAGGCTGACATGCCCAAGCCCGGCGCCCCCAAGCCCGGCGCACGCAGGAGCGAGGCGACGTCCAAGCCTCGTGGTAAGAAACCCGAAGGTTCGCCAAAGCCCACCGGTCGCAAGGGCGCAGATGGGTCCGCGCCCAAGCCCGCACCCCGTCGTGGCGACGGATCGCGCCAGGCACGTCCAGGCAGCCCCCGCCCCGGCGGACCGCGCCCCGGTAACAACCCATACGCTTCTTCCCAAGGCATGCCCCGTCCGGGCGGCTCAGGGAACGGCGGCCCACGTCCGGGCGCTCCTCGCCCCGGTGGTTCGGGCAATGGTGGTCCTCGTCCGGGCGCTCCTCGCCCCGGTGGTTCGGGCAATGGTGGTCCTCGTCCGGGCGCTCCTCGCCCCGGTGGTTCGAGCCATGGTGGCCCCCGCCCCGGCGCACCTCGCCCCGGTGGTTCGAGCCATGGTGGCCCCCGCCCCGGCGCACCCCGCCCAGGTGCACCCCGCCCAGGAGGCAACCGTCCCAACCCGGGCATGATGCCCGGGCAAGCGAACTTTGCTCGCAACTCGGCAGCCGGAGCAACCGCTGAGCGCAGCGGTGGCCGCGGTGGTCGCGGTCGCGGCGGCGCCCGTCCAGGTGCTGGTGCGGGCGCAGGTGGCGGCGCAGCGCAGAACAACGGCGGCGGCTTCGGCCCCCGGGGTGGCGGTCGCGGCGGACGTGGCTCCACTCCCGGAGCATTCGGCCGTGGAGGCGGTCGCTCGCAGCGCGGACGCAAGTCGAAGCGCGCGAAGCGTCAAGAGTACGAGCAGCAAAACGCTCCCGTCATCGGCGGCGTCGCGATCCCACGCGGCAACGGCGCGCAGATCCGCATCCGCCAGGGCGCATCTCTGGCCGATCTCGCTGAGAAGATCGACGTCAATCCCGCAGCGCTGGTGACCGTCCTCTTCGCGTTGGGTGAGATGGCCACCGCCACGCAGTCCCTCGACCAGGACACCTTCGAAGCCCTGGGCGCGGAGCTCGGCTACGACGTCAAGGTCGTCTCCCCCGAGGACGAGGACCGCGAACTCCTCGAATCCTTCGACATCGACCTCGAGGCCGAAGAACTCGACGATGCTGAGAACATGGAACCCCGTCCTCCGGTTGTGACTGTCATGGGTCACGTCGATCACGGTAAGACGAAGCTGCTTGACGCTATCCGTCACACCGATGTTGTCGACACCGAGCACGGTGGTATCACACAGCACATCGGTGCCTACCAGGTCAAGGTCACCGCCGAGGATGGAACGCGCCGCCCGATCACCTTCATCGACACGCCCGGTCACGAGGCCTTCACGGCCATGCGTGCCCGCGGTGCCCAGGTCACCGACATCGCGATCCTCGTGGTCGCCGCCGATGACGGCGTCATGCCCCAGACGGTTGAGGCCATCAACCACGCCCAGGCAGCTGACGTGCCGATCGTCGTCGCGGTCAACAAGATCGATAAGGAAGGCGCGAACCCGGATAAGATTCGTTCGCAGCTCACCGAATATGGCCTGGTCGCGGAGGAATACGGTGGCGACGTCATGTTCGTCAACATCTCCGCCAAGCAGCGCACGGGTATCCGCGAGCTGCTCGAAGCGGTCCTGTTGACTGCAGACGCGGCGCTGACTCTTGAAGCCAACCCAAACACGGACGCCCGCGGCGTCGCCATCGAGGCGAACCTCGACAAGGGCCGTGGCGCCGTCGCGACCATGCTGGTCCAGCGCGGCACGCTGCGCGTCGGCGACTCCCTTGTAGTCGGTGCCTCGTATGGCCGTGTGCGCGCCATGTTCGACGACGCCGGAAAGGACGTGTCCGAGGCCGGTCCCTCGATGCCGGTTCAGGTCCTGGGCCTGACCTCCGTTCCGCGTGCAGGTGACTCCTTCTTGGTTGCCGCCGACGACCGTACTGCCCGCCAGATCGCTGACAAGCGTGAGGCCGCCGAGCGCCAAGCCCTGCTGGCAAAGCGCCGCAAGCGTGTCTCCTTGGAGGACTTCGACAAGGTCCTGGCCGAGGGCGAGGTCGACACCCTCAACCTGGTCATCAAGGGCGACGTGTCCGGTGCCGTCGAGGCTCTGGAAGACTCGCTGCTGCGCATTGACGTGGGAGACGAAGTCGCGCTGCGTATTATCCACCGCGGCGTCGGTGCGATCACGCAGAACGACGTCAATCTGGCGACCGTCGACAACGCGGTCATCATCGGCTTCAACGTTCGTCCCGCCGAGCGCGTGGCCGAGATGGCGGACGCCGAGGGCGTTGAGATTAAGTACTACAACGTCATTTACTCCGCGATCGACGACATTGAGGCAGCCCTCAAGGGTATGCTCAAGCCGATCTACGAGGAAGTCCAGCTGGGCACCGCTGAGATTCGACAGGTCTTCCACTCCGGCAGGTTCGGCAACATCGCAGGGTCGCTCGTCCGCTCCGGTACGATCAAGCGTGGCACAAAGGCTCGCCTGGTGCGCGACGGCGTCGTGGTGGCCGACAACCTCGAGATCGCGTCCCTGCGTCGCGAGAAGGACGATGTCACTGAGGTCCGTGAGGGATACGAGTGCGGCATCACCCTGGGTTACAAAGACATCGCTGAGGGCGACGTCATTGAGACCTGGGAGATGCGCGAGAAGGCTCGTGACTGATCGCGTGGATTGAAGTCGGGGTCCGGGCACGCTCGGACCCCGATCTGTCGTATGAAGTGTTTCTACGTGGGCGTATAGGCCCGAAAGGAGGGCGCGATGGCTGATGAGGCCCGCGTTCGTAAGGTGCAGGAGCGAATCCTGCAAACTGTCGCGTCGATGATTGGGCGCCACGTGAAGGATCCTCGCCTGGAGATGGTGACGATCACGGACGTGCGTGTGACGGGTGACCTGCAGCACGCATCTGTTTTCTACACGGTGTTCGGCGATGATGAGCAGCGCGAGAAGGCGGCGCGCGCCTTCACGTCCGCACAGGGTCTGTTCCGTTCGCGCGTCGGCAAGGCCCTGGGGTTGCGTCTGACTCCGACCCTGGAGTTCATTCCTGATGCGCTGCCCGAGAGCGCAGCTGCGCTTGAGGATGCTCTGGCGAAGGCTAAGGCGAAGGACGAAGCCATCGCGGTCGCCTCTGTCGGAGCCGCCTACGCCGGCGAGGAGGACCCTTATCGTCACGACGACGAAGAGGACCAGGCTGAGAAGGATTGGGCCTGACCTCATGGCTCGGCGTCCTGATAATCCCCGCCCCGGCCTCGTTGTTATTGACAAGCCGCAGGGGATCACCAGCCACGACGTGGTCTCTCGCGTGCGACGCCTGGCCCACACTCGCAAGGTGGGGCACGGTGGCACGCTGGACCCGATGGCCACGGGAGTCCTCGTCCTTGGCATCGGCAGGGCGACGAAGCTGCTCACCTGGGTGAGTGGGCACTCGAAGGAATATCGGGCGACGATTCGTTTCGGTGTCGCTACCAACACGGACGATGCCGAGGGTGCGCCCTGTGCGGTACGGGGTTGTGTCTTCCTGACCGAGGCGGACGTTGAGGCGGTGCTAGCGCCCCTGCGCGGGGACATCATGCAGGTGCCGACGACTGTTTCAGCGATCAAGGTGGGCGGTAAGCGAGCCTACGCGCTGGCCCGCGCAGGTGAGGACGTTGAGCTGGCGGCCCGCCCGGTGCGTATTTCGCGCTTGGAAGTCCTCTCGCCCCCGCGCTGTGGCGAGTACGTCGTCGACGAGGCCGGGGTGCAGGAGGGGCGTTCAGTGTGCGCTCCGAGGTTGGTCCCCGTCGTTGACGTTGATGTGGACGTCGAGTGCTCCTCGGGTACCTACGTGCGTGCTCTCGCGCGCGACGCGGGGAAGGCATTGGGGGTTGGCGCTCACCTGAGCGCGTTGCGCCGCACGCGCGTCGGCGACTTTACGCTGGATGAGGCCTTCACCCTGGACGAGCTTGACGCCGTCGTTGAAGAGACGGATGCGGGGGAGGGCGCCCAACCCGTCTTACCGTTGATTCCCCTGGGTCGCGCTGCGCTGGCCATGTTTCCCTCACTGCCCTTGACCGAGGCCGAGGCGGGCGCCTTCGCGCATGGTCAAGCACCCAGGCGCTCGTCCGATGCGCTCACCCAGTGGATGAGCGAGGTCGGCTATGCGGCGCCGAACTTTGCGGAGGGTGAGGCCCCGCCGATTGCTGCCACGTCGGAGTCGGGCGACGTTCTTGGCCTGCTGCGCATCGATGATTTCCGCCTGCGAACCATCCTGGTTTTCTGAGAAAGAGAAACAATGAACGTTTGGCAATCCCTCATCGACATCCCCGGCAACGAGGCCAGTGTCGTGACCATCGGTAACTTCGATGGAATGCACAACGGGCATAAGAAAGTTATCGAGACTTGTGTGGAGCGCGCTCACAAGCTCGGTGTGGACGCCGTTGCCATTACTTTCGATCCGCATCCCATTCAGGTGCACAAGCCCGAGGTGGGCCTCCAGCTCATCTCGCCGCTGCGTGATCGCCTCGATGCCATGGCAGCGGCGGGATTGGACGCAACCCTCGTCGCCCACTACGACAAGAGCGTCTACAGCCTCGAGCCCGACGAGTTCGTCTACGAATTCTTGGTCGAACGCTGCGGTGCGCGCGAGGTCGTCGTCGGTGAGGACTTCCATTTCGGGCGCGGTAACCGTGGCACGATCGACACCTTGCGGGCACTGGGCCGCCAATACGGGTTCGATGTCTTGACCGTCACTGACATTGAGGCTCCCGAAGGTAGGCGTTGGTCCTCCTCGTGGGTGCGCGAACTCCTGGCCGCAGGCGACGTCGCCGGTGCCGCCCGGGTCCTGGGTCACCTCCACCGTATCCGCGGGACTGTGTGTCACGGCTTTAAACGCGGTCGCACACTCGGATTCCCCACAGCGAATCTGTCCGGAGACGTCGAAGGCGTCATTCCCGCCGATGGCGTCTACGCCGGCTGGGTTGTGCGTGCTGTCCCCGGTACCCAATCCGCCGAGTTCCTCCCTGCCGCTATCTCCGTGGGTTCTAACCCCCAGTTCAACGGTGAAGAGCGCACCGTCGAGGCCCACGTCCTGGGGCGATCGGATCTGAACTTGTATGGTGAACGTATTGCGGTCACCTTCGTGTCGCGTATCCGCCCCATGCTCTCTTTCGACACACTTGACGACCTGCTGAGCCAGATGGACGACGACTTGCGTCAGACCGCGTCAGTCCTCGGTATCGGCGTCGCCGGACGCGTCGACCCGGACTCCGTCACCGCATCCTAACGCGCCCCCGACCTCACCTGTCACCCACCCGCTGGGGTGCCCGATTCCACTCACACGTGTACACAGGTGATGGGGGAGGGATGCCTGCCTCTTCCGCGTCCGGCCAAATCGTTAGCTTCGTCGCTCACGAGGGGACGCGCATCCCAGACGTGATACTGTAGAAAAGCCGTAGATCGGCCGCGGATCGTCAGCACCCGGGAGAAGCTCGGATGCCCCGCGCAACGAATACAAAGGAGAAGCCTGTGCCGCTGAGCAAGGACGTCAAGGACCAGATCATCGCCGAGTACGCAACCCACGAGGGCGACACCGGTTCCCCCGAGGTGCAGATTGCGCTGCTGACCCAGCGCATCAAGGACCTGACCGAGCACTTCAAGACCCACACGCACGACCATCACTCCCGTCGTGGCCTGCTGCTGCTGGTTGGCCGTCGCCGCCGCCTGCTGGGTTACCTCGCCGACATCGACATTGAGCGTTACCGTTCGCTCATTGAGCGTCTCGGCCTGCGCCGCTGATTTTGGGCCGGCCCGCCTCCCGTAGCGGAGACGGGCCGGTTTTCACACGCCCGCCTCGGGCAAACCGTTATTTTCGCGCGAAAGCCGCCGGTTTTCGACAGTGGCCTACGGAGCGTTTATCCGTGGGCTTCGATCGAAGGCCGAAGTGGAGCGCGACACCAACAAACCAAGGAGAAACGCCCCATGATGGAAGGCTCCGACATCGTCGCCGCAGAGGCGATTATTGATAACGGTCGTTTCGGTAAGCGCACCGTGCGCTTCGAAACCGGTCGTCTCGCTAAGCAGGCTGCCGGCTCTGCCCTAGCTTACCTGGATGATTCTACGACCGTTTTGTCCGCCACGACGGTGGGCAAGAACCCGAAGGATCAGTTCGACTTCTTCCCGCTAACCGTCGACGTGGAAGAGCGTCAGTACGCCGCCGGTCGCATCCCCGGTTCCTTCTTCCGCCGAGAAGGCCGCGCGGGCACAGAGGCCATCCTGGCTGCCCGCCTCATCGACCGCCCGCTGCGTCCTGGCTTCGTCAAGGGCTTGCGCAACGAGGTCCAGGTCGTCGAGACTGTCCTGACGATCGACCCGGATGACGCCTACGACGTTCTGGCGATTAACGCGGCTTCCATGTCCACCCAGATCGCCGGTCTTCCTTTCACAGGCCCGATCGGAGGCGCGCGCCTGGCACTTATCGACGGCCAGTGGGTTGCTTTCCCGCGCTGGAGTGAACTCGAGCGCTCCGTCTTCAACATCGTCGTCGCGGGCCGTATCGTCACCAAGGCAGATGGCTCCGACGACGTCGCGATCATGATGGTCGAGGCTGGCGGCGGCAAGAACGAGTGGGAACTCATCCAGGCCGGTGCTACCGCCCCCACCGAAGATGTCGTGGCCGACGGCCTCGAGGCCGCCAAGCCTTTCATCAAGGCCCTGTGTGAGGCGCAGATCAAGGTTGCCGAGAGGGCTTCTAAGGAGACCGCTGACTTCCCGCTCTTCCTGGACTACACTGACGAGGAATACGCGGCGGTCGAGGAATTCGCGGCCGAGAAGGTCGCTCAGGCTTTGTTGACTGAGGGTAAGCTCGCCCGTGACGAGGCCGTTGACGCCGTCAAGGAAGAGATGCTCGGTGCCCTGGCCGAGCGATTCCCCGAGTCGGAGAAGGCACTCAAGGCCGCCTTCCGGTCGCTTGAAAAAGCTACGATTCGTAACCGCACCCTGCGCGAAGAGATCCGCATGGATGGTCGTACTCCGCGCCAGATCCGCTCTCTTTCCGCCGAGGTCGAGGTTCTTCCTCGCGTGCACGGCTCCGCCCTCTTCCAGCGTGGTGAGACCCAGATCCTGGGCGTGACCACGCTGGCGATGCTGCGCATGGAACAGCAGATCGACAATCTGTCGCCTGTTAACTCCAAGCGCTACATGCACCAGTACAACTTCCCGCCGTTCTCCACCGGCGAGGTCGGGCGCGTCGGGTCCCCGAAGCGCCGCGAGATCGGTCACGGTGACCTGGCTGAGCGTGCACTGGTGCCGGTCCTGCCTTCGCGTGAGGAGTTCCCCTACGCGATCCGCCAAGTGTCGGAGACCATGGGTTCTAACGGTTCCTCATCGATGGGGTCCGTGTGTGCCTCGACCCTGTCCCTCCTCCAGGCCGGCGTGCCGCTGCGTGCCCCCGTCGCTGGCATCGCGATGGGCCTCATGACCGGCGAGGTCGATGGCCAGTTCAAGGCCGTCACCCTGACCGACATTCTTGGTGCCGAGGACGGCTTCGGCGACATGGACTTCAAGGTTGCCGGCACCCGTGACTTCATCACGGCCCTGCAGCTGGACACTAAGCTCGACGGCATCGACTCCCAGGTGCTGCGCGGCGCGCTGGCCCAGGCCCGCGACGCCCGCCTGGCGATCCTCGATCTGATTGGTCAGGCGATCGATGGGCCGGATGAGATGAGTCCGAACGCTCCTCGTATCATCACCGTCAAGGTTCCCGTCGATAAGATCGGCGAGGTCATCGGCCCCAAGGGCAAGATGATCAACCAGATCCAGGACGAGACCGGCGCTGACGTCACTATCGAGGACGATGGAACCGTCTACATCGCCTCCTCCGACGGCGCCTCCGCTGAGGCCGCGCGCACGATGGTCAACCAGATCGCGAACCCGCAGATGCCTGAGGTCGGCGAGCGCTTCGTCGGCACGGTCGTCAAGACCACCTCTTTCGGCGCTTTCGTGTCGCTGACCCCCGGCAAGGACGGACTCCTACACATTTCGCAGGTCCGTCGCCTTGTGGGTGGCAAGCGCATCGACTCCGTCGATGACGTGCTTCAGGTCGGCCAGCAAGTCGAGGTTGAGATCAACGAGATCGGTGACCGTGGCAAGTTGAGCCTACACGCCGTCATCGATGGCGAGGCCGGTGAACTGGAACTGCCTGAGGGCGAATCCGCTGAGCCGCGCCGCGAGCGTCGCGATCGTTTCGAGCGTCGCGAGCGTCGTCCCCGTACTCGTACTCGTCGTCGCCGCGACGACGAGCGTGAGGAAGGCATTTCTGAGGAGTGAGTAGCTCCCGATAGTCGACACGGTCAGGTGGCCGGGGTAGAGCGTGTGCTCCGCCCCGGCCACCGGCCCATTGACGGTTACACTGTGTACGTTTCGTGCCAAGCCCTGATCAGGGGACGCAAGAGGAGAAAAATGACCCCCAAGCCGTTGCCGCTCGACGAGGCGCGCCTGTCCATCGAGGATGGTGACACCCGTATCGATCGCACCATCCTGGGCGCGGGGACGCGCGTTCTTACCCAGTCAATCCCAGCGACCAAGAGCGCGGGCGTGTCCCTGTGGGTTCCCGTCGGCTCGCGCGATGAGGGGCCGCGGACAGCGGGGTCGACACACTTTCTCGAACACCTGCTCTTTAAGGGGACGAACAAGCGCTCCGCCCTGGACATTGCTGTCGCCTTCGACTCCGTCGGCGGCGAATCGAACGCGGAAACCGCTCGCGAGCACACCGCATACTGGGCGCGCGTGCGCGACGCCGACCTGGACATGGCGATCGAGACGCTGGCCGACATGGTCACCGACTCGCGCCTCGACGACGATGATTTCGCGATGGAGCGCGGTGTCATCCTCGACGAGCTCGCCATGGGGGAGGACTCGCCCACGGAGACCGTCCACGATGCTTTCCAGCTGGCCGTCCATGGCGACCGTCCCATCGGTCGCCCCGTCGGCGGAACACCCCAGGCGATCCGCGAGGTGGGCCGTGCCGACGTGTGGGAACACTACCAGGACCACTACGCGCCGTCCTCGCTCATTGTCGCGGTCGCAGGGCACGTGGACCACGACCAGGTGTGTGAGCGCGTCCAAGCCGCCCTGGAGGCTTCCCCGTGGGACCATGCGAGCGAGGCCGCACCCCGGCCTCGTCGATCGACGCTAGCCACTGCGATCGAGGATCACGAGCGCCACATCACCCGCACGCGTGATGTCACACAGGCGCATGTGCTCATCGGCTGCGAAGGCCTGTCGGCCACCGATCCTCTCAGTCCTACGATGAGCGTCCTGCTGTCGGTCCTGGGCGGATCCATGTCGTCGCGCCTCTTCCAGGAGGTGCGCGAAAAACGCGGCTTGGCATACACCACCTATGCTTTTGACGTCGCCTACTCTGACACCGGTACCTTCGGCATGTACGCGGGGTGCAGCCCCGACAAGGTCACCGACGTCGAAGCCATCATGCGCGCCCAGCTCGAGGACTTGGCCGCGGATGGACCTACCGAGGAGGAGATGACGCGCGTGCGCGGACAGGTGCGCGGCGGCGTCGTTTTGGGTCTGGAAGACAATTGGTCGCGCATGATGCGGCTGGGACGTTCAGAGATCGTCGGACGCTACCGTCCCATCGACGAGTCCCTCGCGGAGTTTGACGCGGTGGACGGCGCCGACGTGCGGGCGCTGGCCGCGTCCCTCCTCGCCAAGCTGGACTGCCGAGCGCTCGTCCTGCCCGCAGAATAAGACAAGCGGTGCGCCCCCCTTCACGCGCACGGCGAGTGGTCTACCGTGAGATCAACAGTGAACGCGCACAAGGAGAGAGTGATGATTCGAGTGGCAGTGACCGGAGCCAAGGGTCGTATGGGGTCAACGGTCGTTGCAGCGGTGAGCGCCGCCCCCGATATGGAGGTTGTCGCCCAACTCGACGCGGGCGACCCGATTACCGCGCAGACCGTATTCGGTGCCCAGGTCGCCGTCGACTTCTCTGTCCCCACCGTGACCGAGGCGAACGTGCATGCGCTCATCGACGCTGGCGTGGACGTCGTCGTAGGAACGACCGGATGGACCGAGGAATCCTACGCGCGCGTGCGCACTCATGCACAAGAAGCGGGTCGCGCGGTCCTGATCGCCCCGAACTTCGCGATGGGTGCCGTTCTAGCTATGAAGTTCGCGGCGATGGCCGCCCCCTATTTCGAATCCGCCGAGGTTATTGAAATGCACCACCCGGGTAAGGTGGATGCCCCTTCGGGTACGGCTGTCGCGACCGCGCGCGGCATCGCTCGCGCTCGGGCCGAGGCGGGCCTGGGGGACATGCCCGACGCTACTGAGACGGACGAGCTGGGCGCTCGCGGCGGGCACGTTGATGGGGTCCCCGTCCACGCCGTGCGTCTGCGCGGCCTGACGGCCTCCGAGGAAATCCTGCTGGGTAACGCGGGCGAACAGCTGGTGATTCGCACCGATTCCTTTGACCGGGTCTCCTTCATGCCCGGTGTGCTCCTCGGCGTGCGTCGCGTCATCGGTCGCACAGGTCTGACGATCGGACTTGACCGGGTCATGGGGCTGTGAGCGTTCTTCCCGATTGCTCGGTGAGGCCCGCACAGCTCGGCGACGAGGAGGTTATCGCGCGTCTACAGGTTCGTGCCTGGCGTGCGCTCATGGGAGATGCAGCCCTCGCATCCCAGGGAATCACCGAGGAGATGGTCGCCCACCAGTGGGAAGTGGCGCTGGGGTCGCCTCGGCCCGAGGGGACTGTCCTCCTCGTCGCCCTGCACGCGCACACGACCGTCGGCTTTGCGTTCGCCGGCCCCGACGAGGCCGGGGCATATGCGGGCGCACCGACCTGTGATGAGCGGGAGAGTGTGCGCGCCACGCAGGTCTACGAACTGGTCGTCGATCCGAGCTTTCGTCGTACCGGACACGCGTCGCGTCTGCTCGCTGCCGTCGCCGACCTGACGAGCGGGCAGCTGCGCGTGTGGGTCGGCGCGGATGACGAGGAACGCCAGCGCTTCTACTCCTCCGCTGGATTTGCCCCATCGGGTGCCGTTCGTACCTTGAGTGATCAGACGCAGCACATGTGGTGGGCTCAGCGCGACTAAGGACCTACCCAGGTGAGGGTAGATCGGCGCGTCGTGCGCGCCGTGGACACTCGTTCCTGGGGAGCGGGTCCTGCTGGGCACAGGTTGCGTAAGATGGAGGCATGACGAACATTCCTCCCCGCCGTTTCGGTTCCCTGGCCGTCGCCATGATCACCCCCATGACGGCAACCGGCGAGATTGACCTGCCCTCCGCGCAGCGCCTGGCGACCAAGCTGGTCGACGAAGGCTGCGACACGATCCTCCTGTCTGGAACGACGGGCGAGTCACCGACGACCCACCAGCCCGAAAAGAATGACTTGACAGACGCGGTCCGCGAGGCCGTGGGGAGCCGCGCGTTCATCCTGTGTGGAGCATGCTCGAACGACACCGCGCACGCGGTGCGTATCGGCGAGGGTGCTCAGGAGCACGGAGCGGACGGTCTCCTCGTTGTCTCCCCCTACTACAATCGCCCCTCCCAGGAGGGCTTGCGCGCCCACGTGCGTGCCGTCACCGACGCGGTTGATCTGCCCGTCATGCTCTACGACATCCCCGGTCGTACGGGCATCGCCTTCTCGGATGCGACCTTGGACATCCTCGCTCAGCACCCGCGCATCCTCGGTGTCAAGGATGCCACCGGCGACGTCGAGACCGGCGTGGAGCGCATGCACCGCACCGGTCTGGAGTACTACTCGGGCGACGACGGTCTGAACTTCGCGTGGATGACGGGCGGTGCCTCCGGTTTCATCTCTGTCGTCGCGCACGTGGCCTCCGCGCAGTATCGCCGCATGATTGAACTGCTCGACAGTGACCAGGTGTGGGAGGCGCGCGAACTCTCCTATTCCCTGCGTCCCCTGGTTCACGCGATCATGGGGGGTGGCCAGGGTGCCGTCTTAGCCAAGTATGCGCTGTGGCTCCAGGGCGTCATCGACAGTCCCGCGGTGCGACTGCCCATGGTCGGTATCAGCGATGACGAGGTTTCAGCGCTACGCCGCGCCCTGTGCCTCGCCGATCTCCTGTGAGTCGCCACTCATCTATCATCCCTGTGACGGCGCCCAGGTGCGGCGTCGTCTTGGCACTGTTCTCGGCCCTCTCGCACTCAAGTGTGAGGGGGCCGACCCGCTTCTCAAGCTCCCCGATACGGGCAAAACCCCCCTGACGTGGCAGACTGGCACTATGAAGTCTTTGTACGAGAATCTCAGCGAACCCGCGCCCCTGGAAGAGGGTGCCCTGCGTGTAATCCCGCTGGGAGGCCTCGGCGAGGTCGGCCGTAACATGAACGTCCTTGAGTACCGGGGTAAGCTCCTCGTCGTGGACTGCGGTGTCCTTTTCCCCGAGGAAAGCCAGCCAGGCGTTGACCTGATTCTTCCCGATTTTTCCTGGATCGAGGACCGCATGGACGACGTCGTCGGCCTCGTTCTCACGCACGGACACGAGGACCACATCGGCGCCGTGCCCTACCTACTCAAACTGCGCGGTGACATTCCCCTCTACGGTTCTGACCTGACCCTGGCTTTCGTTGCCCCCAAGCTACGCGAACATCGCCTGGCCGACCCGGGCCTGAACGTCGTCGCAGAGGGCGATCGCCTGACAGTCGGCCCCTTCGACCTGGAGTTCGTCTCCGTCACCCACTCGATCCCCGACGCGCTCGCGGTCTTTGTGCGCACGGAAGCGGGTAAGGTCCTTATCACGGGTGACTTCAAAATGGACCAGCTGCCACTGGATCGTCGCCTCACCGACTTGCGCGCCTTCGCTCGCATGGGCGAGGAAGGTGTCGACCTATTCATGGTGGACTCCACGAACGCTCTGGTGCCCGGCTTCATCACGCCCGAGCGTGAGATTGGCCCGGTCCTTGATCAGGTTTTCGGTGAGGCGAGCGGCCAGATCATCGTCGCGTCTTTCGCTTCGCACGTGCACCGCGTCCAGCAGGTCATCAATGCGGCTGCACACCACGGGCGCCGCGTGGCCTTCGTGGGTCGTTCGATGGAACGTAATATGCGCATCGCGGAAGAAAAGGGGTACCTGTCGATCCCCGAGGGCGTCACCGTGGACCTGAAGGACATCGGCGAGCTGGCGCCCTCTCAGCGTGTCTACATGGCGACCGGCTCGCAGGGAGAACCCATGGCAGCCCTGTCACGTATGTCGGTGGGATCACACCGTTCAGTTCAGATTGAACCGGGCGACATGGTCGTCCTGGCCTCCTCGCTGATCCCCGGCAACGAAAACTCTGTGTACCGTGTCATCAACGACTTGACCCGCCTGGGCGCGCGCGTCGTGTCGAAGGAGAACGCGAAGGTGCACGTGTCTGGCCACGCGAGCGCCGGCGAGCTCATCTACTGCTACAACATCGTTGCGCCGAAGAACGTCATGCCGATCCACGGCGAGGTGCGTCACCTGGTGGGTAACGGGCAGCTGGCCGTCAAAACCGGCATCGACCCGCAGAACGTGGTCCTGGCCGAGGACGGCGTGACCGTCGACCTCAAGGATGGTGTCGCGCGCGTGTCGGGCGTCGTGCCCTGCGAGTACGTGTACGTCGACGGACGCTCGATCGGAGAGATTTCCGAGGACGAGCTGGCGACGCGCCGCACCCTGGGATCGGAGGGCTTCATCTCGATCTTCGCGGTCGTTGAGCACGATTCCGGTATGGTGCTGGCGGGTCCCGAGATTCGCGCGATCGGTATGGCCGAGGACGACGCGGTCTTTGAGGAAATTCTGCCCGACGTGACGAAGGCGTTGAAGGACGCGGCTGCGCCGGGCGGACAGGACCCCTACGTCCTGCAGCAGGCAATGCGCCGAGTGATTGGGCGTTGGGTTGCGCGGCGTCTGCGTCGTCGTCCTATGATCGTTCCGGTGGTCACCGAGCAGTAGTCGCTCGGGTCCCGTCACTGACGAGGCTGTGGCTGCGCCCGGGCAGGGACGTAGAGCCGCAGGGGAAGGAAAGCTCGTGTCGGGCCGTTTTATTTCCACGCACTCCGTCGCTTTGGTGTTGCCGATGCACATCGAGTACATGCCTGATCGTGGGGGTTCCGTGCACGCCGACGCGGCGAGTTCGCGTCCGGGCGGCGGTTTTACAACCTTGTGTGCGGCGGCAGCCATGGGTGTTCCGGCTGCGGCGGCTTCACCGCTGGGCACAGGCCCGAACTCCTTCGCTGTTCGCCAACAGCTGGTTGAGGCCGGGGTGGAGGTGTTGACTCCAGAGTTGGTCGGTGACATCGGCGTCGTCATTCAGCTGATCGTCGAGGACGGGTCAATGCGCTCCGTTGTCACGGCGGGTGTTGAGTCCGAGCCTTCCCGCGCTACTCTTGACCGCATCGAACTGCGTGAGGGTGACCTGGTTCATGTGGCAGCCTCAGACATGACGAACGATCATGCCGCGGTGGAACTGAGCGAGTGGGCCGCCGCCCTGCCGCCTTTCGTGACCCTGGTCGTCTCCGTCTCTCCCGCGGTCGTCCAAGTGCCCGTTGAAGCCTGGGAGACGATCCTCCCGCGCGCTGACATCGTGACCATGAACAGCTGGGAGGCCTCGGCGCTGGCCGGCATCCTGGACGCTCGCTGCCACGGCTCCACGATCCGCACCTACATGCGTCCCGACGCTGCTACCGTGCGTCGCACGGGCGACCGGGGCTGCGAGCTGCAGACCTGCGCGGACGGCTCCGTAATTTCCGTCCCCGCCTTCGATGTGCGAGTCGCGGACACCGCTGGCGTTGGGGATACGCACATTGCTGAAATGTGTGCTGGCATCCTCTTGGGTTATGACCTGGAAACCTCGTGCCTTATGGCGAACGCTGGTGCGGCATTGGCTGTCTCCCACGAGTCGGCCCTTCCTGTTCCCACACGCGAACAGGTTGAAAAGCTGCTCGAAAGCGGTGTTGTTACCAACATCGTGCGCTGAGGGGAGCGGCGCGCCTCCTGCCGGGGCGCTGCGTGGGCGATATGGTGGAACGATCATGGCACAATCGTCTTCCCGTTCCTCCGGTAAAGCACCCGCGCGGCCACGTTCGAAGGCCGGAACCTCCAAGTCGGGTGCCTCCAAGGCCGCGTCCTCTCACGCCCAGGGCGCCCCCGAACCCACGCAGCCGGGTTTCCTGGCGCGTTTCTTCTCCGCCGTCGCACGCGCCGCCGTCGGTGTCGCACGCGCATGGAAAGCTACCGACCCGCAGGTTAAGCGCGACGCTTCGGCATTCGTCGCTGTCGCCGCTGCGATCGTCATCGCTCTGCGCGAATGGTTCCAGATTTCCGGTGAAGCGGGTGACGCCATTCATCGTGCCTCAGCAGGCCTCTTCGGAATCTTCTCAGTGGTCCTGCCACTCCTCCTGGTTGCCTTAGCGTGCGAACTCGTCTCCGCGCGCTCCGGGCGATCCGCGCTGCCCCACCACGTGGCCGGCGGCGTCGGCATCACGATGGCGCTGACCGGCCTGGTCCACGTGTCACGCGGCAATCCCGGCATGGGGGAGGAACCTGGTATCGACGCAGCCGGCGGCCTCATTGGCTGGTTCATCGCACGTCCCCTGGTGCTCCTCCTGTCCGGGTGGGGAGCGGGGGCACTCCTACTCCTGCTCTTGGTCTACTCGATCCTACTGGCCACTCGCACTGCAGTTGCCGACGTTCCAAGCCGGCTGCGCGACCTCGCCGCACACCTCAGTGGAGACTCCACTCGCGACAAGGACGGGGCATCGGGCGAGTCGGCACTATCCGACCAAGCCACAGACGCGCGGCGTCAGGGCCGCAAAAACCTGGCCGCCGACGACGATGCTTTCCTCGACGAGTACGACGGCGACGAGTCCTTCCGGCAGGCAGCCGACACGGAATCCGTTGATAAGACACGCCTCCTGCAATCCGGCCCCGTCCCCGTGGCTGCTCCTGAATCAGCTCCCGCGCCCCGGCCTCGTCCCACTACGCCCGACGCACCTACCGAGATGCTCACCCAGATGCGCCCCGCGCTGGTACACGAACAGCCGACTGGGCACGTGACCGAGCCCGTCGACGAGCCGACACCCCCGCCGATCACCGATGAACCCGCCGGCGCCTTCCAGCCCGACCTGGACGATTCCATCACCTACACGCTGCCGCCGGAGGATCTCCTCGTGTCCGGGCCACCCCACATGACCCGCTCCGCCGTCAACGACCAGGTTGTCGCGGCCCTTTGTCAGGTCTTTGCCGACTTCAATATTGATGCCCGTGTCACCGGCTTCTCACGCGGCCCGACAGTCACCCGCTACGAGGTCGTCCTCGGCGCTGGCGTGAAGGTTGACAAACTCACGAACCTGTCGAAAAACATCGCCTACGCGGTCGCATCCGCGGACGTGCGCATCCTTGCACCCATCCCCGGCAAGAGCGCCATCGGCATCGAGATCCCCAACGCCGACCGCGAAAACGTTGCCCTGGGTGACGTGTTGCGCTCCGCTGCTGCGCGCCGCAATCATCACCCGCTCGTCGTCGGCGTCGGCAAGGACGTCGAGGGCGGCTACGTCGTCACCAATTTGGCCAAGACACCACACATGCTGGTAGCCGGCCAGACGGGCTCCGGTAAATCCTCATTCGTCAACTCCATGATCACGTCGATCATGATGCGTGCGACGCCTCAGCAGGTGCGCATGATCCTCGTTGACCCTAAGCGCGTCGAGCTGACGATCTACGAGGGCATCCCGCACCTGATCTCTCCCATCATTACCGACGCCAAGAAAGCAGCCGAGGCGCTCGAATGGGTCGTGAAGGAAATGGACGCGCGCTATGACGACCTATCCGACTACGGCTTCAAGCACATCGACGACTTCAACAAGGCAGTGGCCGCCGGACAGGTGCAGGCCAAGCCCGGCCTCAACCGCACCCTGCATCCCTACCCGTACCTACTCGTTGTTGTCGACGAACTCGCAGACCTCATGATGGTTGCCCCCCGCGACGTCGAAGCCTCCATCCAGCGCATCACCCAGCTGGCACGCGCCGCCGGTATCCACCTGGTCCTTGCCACGCAACGCCCCTCGGTCGACGTCGTCACCGGCCTCATCAAAGCCAACATTCCTTCACGCCTGGCGTTTGCGACCTCCTCGCTGACCGACTCGCGTACGATCCTCGACCAACCGGGTGCGGAGAAACTCATCGGCCAGGGTGACGCCCTCTACCTGCCCGCCGGCGCCTCCAAGCCCATGCGTGTCCAAGGCGCCTGGGTTTCCGAATCTGAAATTCATCAGGTCGTGTCCCACGTCAAGAGCCAGATGGAAGCGCACTACCGTGACGATGTCGTGCCCGACAAGAAAGAAGCCAAGGTCGCCGAAGACATCGGAGATGACCTCGACGATCTTCTACAGGCAGCAGAACTCGTTGTTTCTACCCAGCTGGGTTCCACATCTATGCTCCAACGAAAGCTCCGCGTCGGCTTTGCGCGCGCTGGTCGCCTCATGGACCTCCTCGAATCGCGAGACATCGTGGGTCCTTCCGAAGGGTCGAAAGCGCGCCAGGTGCTCGTCACCCCCGAGCAGCTGCCCGAGGTTCTCGCCATGCTGCGCGGCGAATCCGCCAGCATTGCCGAGCCTGAGTCCGCCGCTCCTGCCATCGCATCCGCGGCAGCGTCCAACCCGGCCACCGGCGCGCTGAGTGCCGCCAGCGCCCGGCAGGGGGACTCCTCTTCGGGTGACGCGCAGCCGCCCTCTGGTTACGAATCGGGAACGGGACGTACGGGCGATTCGCGCGAGAGCAAGGTAGACCCGTACTCTGGACATAACTTTGGTGGTTCCTCGCCTGACTGGGTGGATGAGGAGCCAGACGAGGACGAGGATGCTTGGCAGCTCACCGGTCGCTAAGAGAGAGGTATCAGCGATGACTGGTAACGTGTCGCGCGTGCAGCGCAATAGTAAAGTTTCCGTATGGAACTTGCCAAATGCGCTGACTGTGGCGCGACTCGTATCTGTTCCCGTTTTTATCATTCTGGCCCTGCAAGACTCCTGGGCTATGAGATGGGCCTCCTTCGTTGTCTTTGCGCTCGCTGCGATCACGGATCGCTTTGATGGCCATCTGGCACGCTCGTGGAACCAGATCACTGACTTCGGGCGCATTGTCGACCCCATTGCCGACAAGGCCCTGACGTTGTGTGGCTTTGCGGTGGCGTCCTGGCTCGTTAATCTTCCCTGGTGGGTGACGATCCTCATCGCCGTGCGCGAGCTGGGCATTACCGCAATGCGAGCCGTCTTCCTGCGTCGCGGCGTCGTCGTGTCCGCGAATCAGGCAGGCAAGCTCAAAACCTTCATGCAGATTATGGCGCTGGGGGTACTGCTCATCCCGTGGGGCTATTTCGTCGCGATGGACCAGATGGCGAACGAGTGGTGGGTCGTCATGATGATTCGTTTTGGTTGGGCTCTCGCTGGTGTAGCCCTCGCATTGACCCTTTACTCCGGCATCGTCTACGTCATTGATGGAGTGCGCCTCATGCGCGCTACCTCCGCCTCATCAGGTGACGATGACAGTGGCGACGATGAAGGCGAGAAATCGTCGACGCCTCTCGCAGGCCAGCACGTTCAGGCTTGAGTCTCGGTGAAGCAACCCACGTAAGAAGTGCCCCTGCGGTGGAATATGTTCGGTTTGGTGTACGTTGAACGGGTATGCAGGCGATCCGAGGGACGCGCCCAGCCGGTTACACCGGTCCGATGCGCGAACTGACGATGCATTCGACGAACAGGAACGGCTACAGTAGCAATATGGAAAAGACACGGAGTGAAACCCCGCTGCTGCGCAGCGAACTCGGCGATGTTCTGCGCGGCATTCGCCAGCGCCAGGGTCGAACCCTGCGCGAGGTCTCTTCCGAGGCGCAGGTGTCCCTGGGTTACCTCTCCGAAGTTGAGCGTGGGCAGAAGGAGGCATCCTCTGAACTGCTCGAAGCAATCACCTCTGCCCTGCGCGTACCGCTGTGGTATGTGCTGCGCGAGGTTTCCGAACGCATGGCGATCATCGACGGCGCCGTGGTCCCCGATGCGGTGCCCGATGAGATCATGCCCGTTACGCTGATTTCCTGACGCGTGAAGCATTCCGAATTCTACGAAGCGGTCGAGGCGACTTTTGGGTCTGCTCTCGGCCGTTCGTACGTATCTGACCTGTATCTCTCGTCGTTGGGTGGGACGGCGAGCGATGCGCTGGCGGTCGGCGTGAACCCAGACCAGGTGTGGGCTCGACTCTGCGAAGAAACCGGTCGTGAGGACGCGCGTTGGATTCATCGCATTGATCCGCGCGAGCGAGGCCGCTAGCCTGCGGCGGTGAGTATCCTGTGTGGTCTACCGTCGCTGCTCGTGATCGCCATCCGTTTGCCGGGAGGCTCGGCGTGTCGCCCGCGAATCGAACACCTGTTCCATTTAAGCTAGTGGACGACGAAATTTTTGTGCGTGTCGTCCACAGGGAAGGCGCGTGCGGGACGTAGATGACGATGGCCGGTCGCATACTCGTCATGGCGCCTCGGAGAGGGGCGTCATTTAGGCCAGGACACTCGCAGGCCGGAGAGGCCTCAGCATGAAAGGACCATCATGGCAGCCCGTAAAGCACCCGCAGCGAAGAACGTGACAAACGACCGTAATAAGGCGCTTGAAGTTGCACTGTCCCAGATCGACAAGCAATTCGGTAAGGGGTCCGTGATGCGCCTGGGAGACGATAGTCGTCCTCCAGTTCAGGTGATCCCCACCGGTTCGCTTGCCCTTGACGTTGCACTCGGCATTGGGGGCCTTCCCCGCGGTCGCGTCATTGAGGTCTACGGTCCCGAATCGTCAGGTAAGACGACGGTCGCCCTGCATGCTGTGGCGAACGCGCAGAAGGCTGGCGGCAACGCTGCCTTCATCGACGCCGAGCACGCACTCGATCCCGTCTACGCTCGCGCCCTCGGTGTGGACACCGACTCCCTCCTGGTCTCTCAGCCCGACACGGGCGAGCAGGCCCTCGAGATCGCTGACATGCTGATCCGCTCGGGTGGCATCGACATTATCGTCATCGACTCGGTTGCGGCCCTGGTGCCGAAGGCCGAAATCGAAGGAGAGATGGGGGACTCGCACGTCGGCCTGCAGGCTCGTCTCATGAGTCAGGCCCTGCGTAAGATCACGGGGGCTCTGTCCGCCACCGGCACGACTGCGATCTTCATCAACCAGCTGCGTGAGAAAATCGGCGTTTTCTTCGGTTCCCCAGAGACAACGACTGGTGGCAAGGCTCTGAAGTTCTACGCCTCGGTGCGTATCGACGTGCGCCGGATTGAGACTCTGAAGGAAGCGGGGGCGCCCGTCGGTAACCGTACGCGTGCCAAGGTCGTCAAGAACAAAATGGCCCCGCCGTTCAAGCAGGCCGAATTTGACATCGTCTACGGCAAGGGCATTTCACGTGAGGGCTCGATCATTGACATGGGCGTCGAGGCCGGAATTGTTCGTAAGTCCGGCTCGTGGTTCACCTACGGTGATGATCAGCTGGGTCAGGGCAAGGAGAACGTGCGGCAATTCCTGGTGGACAATCCCGAGCTGGCCAACGAGATCGAGCAGAAGATCCTGGTCGCTCTGGGTATCGCGGAGGAGACGGAGCCGGAGAAGAAAACGAAGAAGGCATCCGCTGTTGATCCCGACGAGGATGCGGGCTTCTGAGTCGTGGTTCGCTACCTGGACCCGGAGGACCATCCGGAGCTGGGGGAGGAACGACACCGTCGCTCCTCCCCGGGTGAGCGGCTCGCCCGAGCGCGCGAACGTAACGCCGCCCTGACGGGGGCTGAAGCGATTGAGGCGGCGCGAGAAGTGGCACTGCGTAAGCTTGACGTGCGCGCGTGCTCGCGCGCCGAACTTACGGCAGCTATTGAGACACGTGGCTTTAGTCCTCAGTTGGCTCTCGGGGTCGTTGATCGTCTCGAGGCCGTGGGATTGGTCGATGATCAGGCGTATGCGGATGCGTTCGTTCGCTCTCGTTTTTCTGCCACTGGTGTCTCGCGGCGTGCTTTGCGTGAGATTCTTAGGCGCAAGGGGTTGGACAGTGACACGATCGAGTGTGCCCTGTCGCAGATTGATCGTGATGATGAGGCTGAGCGGGCCCGGCAGCTGGTCGCTCGCAAGGCTCGTTCTCTCGCAGCAGTTCCCCGCGACACCGCTTATCGCCGACTGTGCTCGATGCTGGCTCGTAAGGGCTATTCCTCGTCTGTGGCATCGAATGTCGTGCGTGATGCTCTCGACGAATGGCATGCTGGTGGTGCGGAGGATGAGGACCGCTGGAGCTGGGAGGTACCCGTGTGATGGATGACGTGCAGGTTGGAGCACTGGTCGAGGAAATGACGAGCCGTGGGCTGACCGTCGCGACCGCTGAGTCGCTCACGGGAGGGGGCCTCGTTGCGCGTCTTGTTGACGTTCCTGGTGCCTCTCACGTCGTGCGTGGCGGTGCCTGCACGTATGCGGTTGACACCAAGTGTTCGGTCCTGGGGGTTTCATCGGATCGACTGGCGCTGACGGGACCAGTCGATGAGCAGGTGGCTCGCCAGATGGCCGAGGGGACCCGGCGTCTGTTCGGGGCCTCCATGGGGCTGTCGACGACGGGCGTGGCCGGGCCGGGTCCCGCGGACGGATACCCCGCTGGAACCGTTCACATTGCCTGCGCGCATGAACGTGGGACGGAGCACCGATTACTCCACCTGGAGGGCGATCGAGCTCAGGTGCGCCAGGGTACGATTGATGCGGCGCTTGCTCTACTGCGTGATGTGCTCGACTTCTCTGGGGACCTTAGGGGCGATTAGACTTTAGTGCGATGAATACGACGATGACGCAGGCTGGTGTGCGTCCTCGCACTTACGCGGTGCGAACGCTCGGCTGCCAGATGAATGAACACGACTCCGAACGTATGGCGGGTTTGCTCGAGCAGGCTGGCCTCGTCCCCGTTGACACCGTTCCCGAAGCCGCCGCGCGTGCGACTGACGCTGGCGATATGGGAGCCGACGTCGTCGTCATCAACACCTGCTCCGTGCGTGAAAATGCGGCGACTCGCCTGTTCGGTAACCTCGGTCAGTTGGCTGCTGTCAAGCGTGAGCGTCCCGGCATGCAGATCGCCGTCGGGGGCTGCCTTGCGCAGCAGATGCGCGATGGTATCGTCACCAAGGCGCCTTGGGTCGATGCTGTTTTTGGCACGCATAACATTGATGTGCTTCCCGCATTGTTGGCGCGCGCCGCGCATAACCGCAAGGCTGCCGTCGAGATTGAGGAATCGTTGAAAGTGTTTCCCTCGACCTTGCCTACCCACCGGGAGAGTGCGTTTGCGGCGTGGGTGTCGATTTCTGTGGGCTGTAATAACACGTGCACGTTCTGTATCGTGCCGCATCTGCGTGGCAAAGAGCGCGACCGACGTCCCGGCGACATTCTGGCTGAGGTTGAGGCTGTTGCGTCGCAGGGCGCTATCGAGGTGACTTTGCTGGGTCAGAACGTCAATTCCTACGGTGTGGGGTTCGGTGAGCGCGGTGCTTTCGCGGACTTGTTGCGTGCTGTTGGTCGCGTTGAAGGCATTGAGCGTGTGCGCTTCACGTCGCCTCACCCCGCGGCCTTCACTGACGATGTGATTGCTGCGATGGCGCAGACTCCGACGGTGATGCCGAGCCTGCACATGCCGCTCCAGTCGGGTTCTGATGCCGTGCTGCGCCAGATGCGTCGCTCATATCGCCGTGAGCGTTTCATGGGTATCCTCGAACGGGTGCGTGCTGCGATCCCCGAAGCGGCTATCACGACGGATATTATTGTCGGCTTCCCCGGCGAAACTGAAGAGGATTTTCAGGCGACCCTTGATGTCGTGGAACAGGCTCGTTTCACGTCGGCTTTCACGTTCCTGTACTCGCGTCGGCCCGGTACGCCCGCAGCCGATCGAACGGACCAGGTGCCCGACGACGTCGCGCTGGAGCGCTACCAGCGCCTCATCAAGCTTCAGGAGCGAATTTGCGCTGAGGATAGTGCGGCGCTGACTGGGACCGATGTTGAGGTCCTCGTCTGCGAGGGTGATGGACGTAAAGATGGTGCGACGCATCGTATCTCGGGCCGCGCCCGCGACAATCGCCTGGTGCACGTGGCCCTGCCCGAGGGGATGAGTGAGACTGATCGCCCGCGCCCCGGCGACATGATTCGTGCGACGGTGACCTATGGTGCGCCTCATCATCTGATCGCTGATTCTGGCGCGCAGGGTGGCCTCTTTGAGGTGCGTCGCACGCGCGCCGGTGATGCCTGGCAGGCGCGCCAAGTCCCGCCGGAACCCGACACGGCAGTGTCGTTGGGTATTCCGACTGTGCGCGTGGGTGCTCCGCGCTGACGAGCACGCCAGGGTGTTCCAGCGAATACTCGCGCGTGATTTGCGCGACTACATCGCGTCAGCTGCATCGAAAGGAAAAGGGTGTGCACGTTTGCGCATCGCAGAGGTGAAAGTTGAGAAAATGTCTCAGGCGAACGCATGTGTGACGTGCGTCTGAGGCGCTACCTTTGAGTCGTGGCGATCGTCATGATGTTGAGATGATCGGCATGCGGGAGCACTCTCGGTAGTGCGGGTCGATTCGAGTCCCCTATGCGACCCGTGGCCCCACCGCGCAGGTGGTACACGCTGCGCCGTCGCATGTAGTCGGCGCACACTCACCGAGAGTGCCCCGTTCCTCCAAGCGAGGAACGGGGCACGTCGTTTGGTATCCGACGGGGTATTATTCTGCGGATTCCTCGGGCGTATCGAAGAGGGTGGGCAGTTCCTGTGCGGCCTGCAAACCGATAATCAGGCCGCGTCGCGCCATGACGTGAATCTGGCGGTCTGAGAGTCCTTCGCCGACGAAGAAGCGGGAGGCGGCGACCAGGATCCAGCCCGTGTCGGACTCGATGGGGAAGACGGTTGGCTGCAGGTGTTCAGAGTTCCAGCGGTTCGCGATGGCCTGCAGGGAAATCTCGGTGTGGTCATCTCCTGGGGGTACGATGCGTGTCTCGATCTGCACCCAGGGAGCGTCGGCGGGTTCACGGTGAATCTGGAAGGGTACATCGTTGAGCTGTGCCGCGACGATGAATTCATGGGTGGCGTGCGGCAGGCCATCGCCGTCGAGGACGGTCGAGATACGTTCGATGGTGACCTCTAAGACCTCGGTGCCCCACTTGGCGGCGTATTCGTCGGGTTCCATGGCGGGGTTTGCGGCGCTGGGTTTGGTGGCCTCGGGGGCGGGGGTGGCTTCCCCGTCCTCACCGAAGGTGAAGCTCTTCCATTCAGGCATTGTCGGCCTCCTTGGTCCACTGGTCGGGGAACATGACATCGAGTTGGTTCATCATGGAAATGGCAGCCATGATGAATTGGGAGACCTCGGCGTTGACCTGTGCTTCGGATGCGCCGACAACCCAGTTGAAAGTGTGCTGAAGCTGCAGGGAGATGGCGCCCGAGTCGGTCGTGACGGAGGTGATCTTGGGCACGTAGGTCGAGGCATTGAGGCGGCGAACCGCGGATGCGATCTGATCGGCGTGCGAGGGGGCGAAGAACCGCGGGTAGTCCGCGACGCCTTGCGCGGGACGCCCCTCGGGCACCGCAATGCGTACGGTGCGTCCTGGCAGGATAGCTGCGATCTGCCCGGTGGCGGACACGAAGGGGATCAGGCCGACGGCCTCAACTGCCTGGGTGACGCGATCAAGGGTGACCGGTGGGGTGTTAGTTGTGCTCATGGTGTTAAGCCTAGCGGCACGTGGGTGGTATTGGGTGCTAGCGCCCGTACACTGGTGGCCATGGAGTCTTGTGTGACGTGTGCGTCGGACCTCGTGTGCGCGGTTGTGGGACCCACGGCGTCGGGTAAGTCGGATCTGGCGCTCGAGGTGGCCTGCCGCCTTCCGGGTGTACTGGGAGCGGGCGGGGCTGGCGAGATTGTCTCTGCCGACGCGCTGCAGCTTTATCGTGGCATGGACGTGGGCACGGCGAAGACTCCGGTGAATGAGCGCCGGGGGATCGCTCACCATCAGATCGACGTGCTCCAGGTGCGAGACGAGGCGTCGGTGGCCGCCTATCAGCGTCACGCGCGCGCTGACGTGGCGGACATCCATGCGCGCAGGGGAGTCGCGGTGGTTGCGGGGGGTTCGGGCTTGTATCAGCGTGCGCTCCTGGACGTCATCGAGTTCCCGGGGACGGATCCGGTCCTGCGTGCCCGCCTGGAGGAGGAGGCGGAGGGGGCGGCGGGTTCGCGCGGCCTTCACGATCGTCTGAAGGCTCTGGACCCGGTGTCGGCGACGCGCATCAACCCGCACAACACGCGTCGAATCGTGCGCGCCCTGGAGGTCATCGAGTTGACGGGGAGGCCCTATTCGTCCTCGATGCCCCGGCACGAATTCGTCTCTCCTGCGCTCATGGTGGCGCTGCGTCGTTCGACGGAGAGCCTCGATGCGCGCATCGATGCGCGCACTCGCGCAATGATGGATGGCGGCCTCATTGAGGAGGTACGCGCTCTCATTGACGAAGGGCTGCGTGAGGCTAAGACCGCCTCCCGGGCGACGGGCTATGCACAGGCACTCGCGGTCATCGATGGGATTATGACTGAGGACGAGGCCGTGGACTCTATTGCGCTGGCCACCCGTCAACTGGCGCGCCGGCAGGTCAAGTGGCTGCGACCGGATCCGCGCGTGCATTGGCTGGACGTGGAAGAGTTTGCCTCGGACGATGCCGTGGCGACCCGCGTGGTTGAGCTGGTGGAGCGGGAAGCTGAGGCGGCGCTCGCGCGCTCGTAGCGCGGTCGGCGGCTGCGAGGAGGGGGTGTGGGCGCTACCGTGGGGGCATGGTGAACTCGCAGCTTCCCTCCCATGCCCGCGTCGTGAAGGCTCACGGCGCCGGCAACTCTTTCGTCGTGGCTACGGACCGCTTCGATGAAGACGATCCTTCTGAGGAGCAGGTCGCGGCCCTGTGTTCCTCGGCGTTCGGGATCGGCGCGGATGGCTTCATTCGGGCTGTTGAGCGTGATGGCATGTGGTTCATGGACTACCGCAACGCCGACGGGTCGAAGGCGGAGATGTGCGGCAACGGGGTGCGCGTGTTTGTCGATCACTTGCGCCGTGAAGGCCTGGTCGACCTGCCGGTGGGTGCCACGCTGGAAGTGGCCACCCGCGGCGGTATCAAGCGCGTGACACCGGAAGTGGAGGACGAAGGAGAGGGAGCGCGCTACCGCGTCGACATGGGTCCGGCGGCTTCCCCGGCGCGCGAGACAATCAAGGTGAGCATCCCCGGCATCGACGGGGTTCTCGGTGGCATTTGGGTAGAAATGCCCAACCCGCATACGGTCGTTGAGTTAGCCGATGAGGACACCCTGCGCGGGGTGTTCCTGCCCACCGTCGACGTCTCCCTCATCCCGCCCGCGGCGCGCCCCGCCTACGACCCGGCGCCGCGCTCGGGCACGAACCTGGAGTTGGTCGTGGACCTGAGCGTACCCGGGCAGAGCACCGGACACATCGCGATGCGTGTGTTGGAGCGCGGCGTGGGGGAGACTCAGGCGTGCGGCACCGGATGCTGCGCGGCCGCGTTGGCCACCGCCCTGCGCAGGGGACCCGATGCCCCCACCCAGTGGGTTGTCGACGTTCCCGGAGGACGGGTGAACGTGGGCTTGGACGGTGTCATCGACTGGAGCGGCAACGCCCCGCGCATCACGGATGCCTCGGTGTTCCTCACCGGCCCCGCGACACGGGTCGCGGAGATCCGCCTCACCTGACGGCGGCCCCGCGACACCGGCGCCGAAGAGCGTGACGGGACCCCGGCCTCGTCGAAGCGACGGAGAGCTTTACGCGGGGCGCACCTCGATGATGCGGAACCCCTTCTTCGACGCGAACTTTGAGGCCTCGAAGCCCTGACCGTTCAGCCAGGTGATGAGGGAGTCCGCGCCCAGGTTGCGCTGGACGACCAGGTAGGCGACGCCGGTGGCTGCGAGCCTGCCCAGCCACGCCGCCAGCATCTCGTGCATCGCCTCCTTGCCGATGCGCACGGGCGGGTTCGACCAGATGACGTCAAAGCGCGTGTCCGACTCGATGGAGGCGGCGAGCGCCTCATCAGCCTTGAGGGTGCGCACGCCCCGCGCGCCGTTGGCGGCGGCGTTACGCTGCGTCAGATCCAGGGCGCGCGAGTTCACGTCGACGGCCCACACGGTGGCTTGCGGCGACTCTCGCGACATGACGGTCGCGATCGGACCCCAGCCGCAGCCCAGATCCAGGAAAGTCCCACCCTCGGGCAGGTCGGGTGCGACCGAGAGCAACTGACGGGTCCCCAGGTCCAGCTTAGACCCGGAAAAAACGCGCGAGGACACGCGCATCGACAGATCGAAACCCCGCGCGCTCACCTCGATGAGGCGAGTCTCGTCGGCGCTCGCGGGGGCAGAGTCGGTGAAGTACTGTTCATCCACGAAAGAAAGCCTATCGCGCCCGCGCGCGCAGACGCAGATGAGGGCCCGTCGTGCGACACTGGAAGCCCCCCACGTGAAGGACGGACATGGACACGACCCCCACCGATTCGACCGCGGAACGCGACCAGCGCGTCAACGACGTCGTCGCGCGCATCCTCGCGCGCTCGGGAACGGCGCTCGCATCGACCGCGGGGCAGGACAGCTCGGGGGACGCCGGTGCGCTCGAACGCGAGGCCCGCGCGGGAACGCGCCGCGTCGACACGGGAGCCTCCGACCGCGAGGACATCTCCGAGGTCGAATACCGCCAGGTGCGACTCGAAAAGGTCGTCCTCGTGGGACTGCGCACCACCCAGAGCGAGGAGGAGGCGGAGAACTCGCTGCGCGAGCTCGCCGCGCTCGCGGAGACCGCGGGTTCGCGCGTGCTCGACGGCATCATCCAGCGCCGCATGAAGCCGGACCCCGCGACCTACCTGGGGTCGGGTAAGGCGCGCGAGCTGGCCGACATCGTGCGCGCCGTGGAGGCCGACACCGTCATCGTTGACGAGGAGCTGGCCCCCTCCCAGCGCCGCGGCCTGGAGGACGTCGTCGACGCCAAGGTCGTCGACCGCACCGCCCTGATCCTCGACATTTTCGCCCAGCACGCCAAGTCCCGTGAGGGCAAGGCGCAGGTGGAGCTCGCCCAGCTGGAGTACCTGCTGCCGCGTCTGCGCGGCTGGGGCGAGTCGATGTCCCGTCAGGCCGGTGGCCGCGTCGCGGGCGGTGCGGGTATCGGTTCCAGGGGCCCGGGCGAAACCAAGATCGAGCTCGACCGGCGCCGCATCCGCACGCGCATGGCGAAGCTGCGCGCGGACATCGCGCGCATGGAGCCGGCCCGGCGCACGCAGCGGGGTTCGCGTCGGCGCGGGGGCGTGCCGTCGGTGGCGATCGCCGGGTACACGAACGCCGGCAAGTCGACGCTCCTCAATCGCCTGACGGATGCGGGGGTGCTCGTCCAGGACGCGCTGTTCGCCACCCTGGACCCGACCGTGCGGCGCGCACGCGCCGCCGACGGGCGCGAGTACACGCTCACCGACACGGTCGGATTCGTGCGCAACCTGCCCACGCAGCTGGTCGAGGCCTTCCGCTCGACGTTGGAAGAGGTGGGCCAGGCCGACGTGATCCTCCACGTCGTGGACGCCGCGCACCCCGACCCGGTCTCTCAGGTGCAGGCCGTGCGCGCCGTCATCGACACGATCGAGGGGGCCTCGGACATCCCCGAATTGATCGCCCTGAACAAAGCCGACCTGGCATCGCCCGAGCAGATCGCCCTGCTGCGCACGGTCTTCCCCGGCGCGGTTCCCTTGAGCGCCTACACCGGATGGGGCGTGGACGCGCTGCGCGTTGCGCTGGAGGATATGCTGCCCCGGCCTCGGGTCGCCGTCGACGCGGTCCTGCCGTACTCGGCGGGCTCCCTCGTGCACAGGATCCACGAGGAGGGCGAGGTGGAGCGCGAGGAATACGTGGACGCCGGAACCCGCATCGTGGCTCGCGTCGACGAGGCGCTAGCAGCCGTCATCGCCCGCGCGGCGGTGGGCGGCACCGTGGGTGATGCGACGGTGAGTGGGCAGTGAGCCGGGACCTGGTCGAGGCTTCGGGGCGCGTCCTCGACGCGGTCGTCTCCTCGATGGGCGGGTCCGCGCGCGAGGGGCAGGCATCGATGGTCGCCGAAGGGGCCGCCGCGCTGGAGGACCGCGAGCACCTGCTGGTGCAGGCGGGCACCGGCACGGGCAAGTCGCTGGGCTACCTGGTGCCCCTGCTGACGCACTGCGCGGTGAGTGGTGCGCGCGGTCTCGTCTCGACGGCGACGCTGGCGCTGCAGCGCCAGATCCTCGTCAAGGATGCGCCGGTGGCCGTCGACGCGGTCGCCTCGGCGACGGGCGTGCGCCTGAAGGTCGCGGTGCTCAAGGGCTGGTCGAACTACGCGTGCCTGCACAAGCTGGACGGCGGGTACCCCACGGAGGGCACCTTGTTCGAAGACCGGGACATCGGAGCAGGACCCACGGGCGAACTCGGCGAGGAAATTCTGCGTATCCGCGACTGGATCAGCGAAACCACGACGGGGGACCGCGATGATTTAGTGCCAGGCGTGTCGGATCGGGCGTGGCATCACGCGTCGGTCGCGAAGCCCGAGTGCCTGGGCAAGCACTGCCCGCTCATCGACGAGTGCTTCGCGCAGGCCGCGCGCCTGGAGGCCGCCGAGGCCGACGTGGTCGTCACGAACCACTCACTGTTCGGTATCAACGCGTGCGGGGAGGGCGAGCTTTTCGGCGAGTACGATGCCGTCGTCATCGACGAGGCCCACGAGCTGGCCGACCGCGTGCGCTCCCAGGCGGCCGCCGACCTGTCGGTGGCGCGCGTGAGTCGCGTGGCGCGTTCCCTGCGCTCGAATCTGTCGATCGACTCCACGGACTTGGACGAGGCCGGGGCTGGGCTGGGCGCAGCGATGGCACCTGTGCAGGAGGGACTCCTGGAGTACCGCCCCTCTGCGCTCCTGGACGCGATGACGGTCCTGGATGATGCGGCTCGTCGCGCAAGTACTGAGGTGGGCAAAGCGCAGGGGGATGGAGCCGCAAAACAGCTGGCACGAGCAGCCATCGATGAGCTGATTGGTGCGCTGGATGCGTGGGGACGCGACCCCGATCAGTCGATTGCCTACATCACCAGGGACGATGCCGATAACGCCCGCCTGACGGTGGGACCCCTCGACGTGTCCGGGGCGATCGGCGGGGTCGGCATCGGTGAGCGCGGCGCGATTTTGACTTCCGCAACCCTGGCTCTGGGTGGCAGCTTCGACTACATGGCCCAAGCCACGGGCATGGCCCTGACGGGCGTGCCGTGGCATGGCATCGACGTGGGGTCGCCCTTTGACCACGCCCGTCAGGGTATCCGCTACGTGGCGAGGCACCTTCCTCCGCCGGGACGCGACGGCCCCTCGGAGCAACTACTGGACGAACTCGTTGAGCTCGCCCAGGCCTCGGGGGGCGGGGCCCTGGCGCTCTTCGCCTCGCTCCGGGGTGCTCAGGCGGGGGCGCAGGCGCTGCGCGAGCGTACCGAGCTGACGGTCTACCTCCAGGGGGAGGAGACGCTCGCACAGCTGATTGGGCGTTTCCGTGAGGAACGCGATTCGTGTCTGGTGGGAACCATGTCCCTGTGGCAGGGGGTTGATGTTGTTGGGGATGCGTGTCGGCTTGTCGTGATCGATAAGATTCCGTTTCCGCGACCGGATGACCCTGTTTCGCGTGCCCGCTCCAGGGCCGTTGAGCGCCGAGGGGGTAATGGTTTCATGTCTGTCTGCCTCACTCATGCGGCCCTCATGATGGCGCAGGGAGCAGGGCGCTTGCTGCGCTCAACCGAGGATCGCGGAGTCGTGGCCATTCTCGACCCACGTGCTTTGACGAAGCGCTACGGCGCCTTCATCCTGGCGTCGCTACCTCCTCTGTGGCCGACCACGGATCCGCACGTCGTGCGAGGAGCACTCCGACGTTTAAATGGTGCCGGTGATCAATAGGTGGCAAGTGGTTTCGCGCACGCGAAAAATCGTGTAAATTAGCCATCAGGCCTTCCATGACCTGCAACAACGGAAGCGCCTGCTCACACTAGGAGAGACACGTGGAAAACAAAGCGCAGACCCTGTACCCCTCGAAGTCCTCTGGACGACCCTCAAAGATCGCCATCATCGGTGCTGGCGCCGTTGGTACCGCTGTCGCGTACGCGTGTGCGATGCGTGGCGACGCGCGTTCGATCGTCCTCCAGGACATCAACAAGCCTAAGGTTGAGGCCGAGGCCCTCGATATGGCCCACGGCATCCAGTTCACCCCAGCCGGTTCCATTGAAGGATCCGACGATGTTGAGATCGTCCGCGGATCCGACCTCATTATCGTGACGGCTGGCGCGAAGCAGCAGCCGGGGCAGTCCCGCCTGGAGCTGGCCGGCTCGACCGTCAACCTGATGAAGAAGATCGTTCCGAACCTGCAGAATGTGGCTCCTGACGCTCGCTTCATGTTCGTGACCAACCCGGTGGATGTCGTCACTTACGTGGCGCTGAAGCTGACCGGTCTGCCCCGCAACCAGGTCTTCGGTTCTGGCACTGTGCTGGACACCTCTCGCCTGCGCTACCTCGTGTCGCGTGAGACCGGCGTAGCCACGCAAAACATTCACGCATACGTGGCCGGTGAGCACGGCGACTCTGAGGTTGCCCTGTGGTCCAGCGCCGAGATCGGCAATGTGCCGCTCTCCCAGTGGGGTCCGACGCTGAGCGGTCGCGTCTTTGACTCGGCCATGCGCGACTCCATTGCGCAGGAGGTCGTCCAGTCCGCCTACAAGATCATCGAAGGCAAGGGAGCAACGAACTACGCGATCGGCCTGTCCGCTGCGAACATCGCGGGTGCGGTACTGCGCGATGAGCAGCGCGTCCTCACTATCTCGACGCTGCTCGAGGACTGGGAGGGCATCTCGGATGTCGTCATGGCCGCCCCGACGATCGTTGGACGCGACGGCGCGGGACGAGTCCTGAATCCGCCGCTGACCCTTAACGAGCGCGACGGCCTGACCGCCTCGGCCGAGCGCCTGCGTCAGGTGGCCCGCGACCTGGGCTTCTGAGCCTTCTTCGCTTTCCTTAATGGCGCCGACCCCGTCTGGGGTCGGCGCCATTGGTATGTGCGGGGGGTCAGAGGGAGCGGATGACGGTGACGACCTTGCCGAGGATGGTGGCCTCGTCGCCGGGAATGGGAGAGTAGTCCGGGTTGTGGGGGAGGAGCCACACGTGGCCGCCCGTGATGGACAGTTCCTTGACGGTGGCCTCGCCGTCGATCATGGCGGCCACGAATTCTCCGTTGCGCGCATCGTTTTGGGAGCGGATGACGACGTAGTCACCGTCGAAGATGCCGGCGTCTATCATGGACTGCCCGCTGACTTCGAGCATGAAGAGGTCTCCGTGCCCCGTCATGGAGGTGGGTAGATGGAACACGTCCTCGACGTGCTGTTCGGCAGTGATGGGTGAACCCGCAGCGATGCGGCCGACGAGCGGGATCGCCGTGCCCTCTTCCGCCACGTGGGAGAAGGGGATTTCAATGCGGACGACGGGGGAGGGGGCGGGCACCTCGATGCCGAGCTCGCTGCGCGCCTTGTCGGTTAGGTCGAGGGCGCGCGGTAGGCCGGGTTCGCGTGCGAGGTAGCCCTGCGCCTCGAGTGCGTCGAGGTGGTGTTTGACGGTGGAAGGGGATGCGAGGCCCACTGCGGATGCGATTTCGCGCACTGAAGGAGGGAAGCCGCTGGCCTCCAGCTTGTCGTTGATAACTCGCAGGATTGCGCGGTGCCGATCGGTGATTGGACGGTCGGTCATGGGGTCCTCCTGTGTGGGCGGATGCAGATGTGCATGGGTGGTTGTCCACTGGTGATGTCAAGTTTAAGCCGTAAATGCGCGAGTATGAAACATATGTTCGAGTGTGCCTCGACATTGTCGCCCGCGCATGCTATCGTACAGGTGTTCGACGAACATGTGTTCGATCCGTCGTTCTGGAGGTTGCCATGAGTCTTTCCTACGCTGCCACGTCCACCGTTTCCTTCCCCGCGCGTCGCTCATCGAAGCGGCCTGTGACGGATGCGCCCCTAGCGACGGTGAGAGACATTTCCACCGCTCCTTCCGCGCGCCGACGCGTCGAAGCCCAGCGCGCGGATGACCCCTCCTTCCTTCGTGCACCTGTGGCACCTCGTCGCGTGGTGCGTGCCTCCCGTCGTACCCTTGTGGTGGGGGTCCTCGCCACGATCGCTCTGTCGGTGGGGGCAGGGGCCCTGGGATTGGCCCTTCAGCCCGCAGCGTACGATGGGCCAACAGTCATTAAGGCGGCGGTTAGTGGGGACTCCGTCTGGTCGCTCGCACAGTCTGTTCGAAGCGAGCGACCGCTCGAGGACATTGTTGCGGACATTGAGCGCCTCAACGACATTGACGGTGCTCTTCAGCCTGGACAGCGCATCGTTGTGCCCGTTCGATAGCGGTGGCGGATGGGACTCTTGTGACAAGGGTGGACTTCAACGTGTACCGTTGAAGGGTGCACTGCCCTTTCTGTCATAACCCTGATTCGCGCGTCGTCGATACGCGCATCGCCGACGACGGTGCGTCGATTCGGCGCCGTCGCGAGTGCACGCACTGTAAGAAGCGTTTTACGACCTTGGAGACATCGTCCTTTCAGGTCGTCAAGCGCTCGGGCGTCGTCGAATCTTTCTCCCGCAATAAGGTTGTCTCCGGCGTGAAAAAGGCATGCCAAGGCAGGCCGGTTTCCGACGACCAGCTCGCGATTCTCGCCCAGCAAGTGGAAGAGAAGTTGCGTTCGACCGGCGTATCAAACGTATCGACCAACGAAGTCGGTAAGGCGATCCTGCCCTTCCTGCGCGACCTGGATGTCATCGCCTACCTGCGTTTTGCGTCCGTGTACCGGGCCTTCGACACGCTCGAAGATTTCGAAGAAGCAATTCGTGCTCTGCGCGAACGCTCCCAGGGCGTCGTTTCTCGAACCCAGGAAGAACCGGGCGAGGAGCCTGTCGCCCCGAAGAAGGCTCGCAAGACGCGCGCGAACCGCAGGCGGCCAGCCGTTGGCCCAACCCTGCTTGGAGACCAGTAGCATCCGCGTCCACAAGGGATACGGGAGGAATCGTCCAAGCGATAACGCTGGTCCTACTTGTTACCCTTCGTGAAACGCTCACTCGTATGCGTCGCGAGTTTGCGCACGGCAGCCGTTGCCTCGCTGGATGCTTCCGACGCGGCCACTCGGACCCCGGCGACCTTCTCAGACACGGATTCGCGGGCCCCCGCCACGGCCTCGGACACCGCTTCGCGGGCCCCCGCCACGGCCTCGGAAGTCGCTCCGCGAGCCCCCACGATCTGCTCGCGTACCCGCTTGCGCATGACTTTGCCCAGCTGAGAGCGAGGTAGCTCCGTCATAACGACGAGCTGTCGGGGCAGGGCGTAGTGCGCTAAAGACTTTTCTGCCCACTGGCGTAGGTCGGTGAGCGTGACGGACGCGCCCGACTCGAGAACGACGGCTGCGACGACGTCCTCGCCGCTCTCGCCAGCCGGGACACCCACGGCAGCAACATCGGCGATACCCGGCATCGAGCGCACGGCCTCTTCTACCTGCGAGGGGTACACGTTGAAACCGGAGGAGTTGATCATCTCCTTGCGCCGGTCTGCCATGAAGATGAAACCGTCGCGTACCTGGACCAGGTCACCCGTGCGCAGCCATCCGTCGGCTGTGAAGACCTCCGCGGTCTCATCGTCTTGGTTCCAGTAGCCGGAGAATACCTGTGGGCCGCGCGCGATGAGTTCTCCGACCGCTCCCTCCTCGACGTCGCGCCCGGGATCCTCGGAGTCGACGATGCGCACCTGCGTGGAGGGGAAGGGGATACCCAGCGCCCCTCGAGCCCTCGAGGACGCCAGGGGTGAGCCGAGGAGGATCGGGGAGGCCTCGGTCATACCGTAGCCCTCGATCATGAGGCTACCGGTCGCCTCCTCCCACTTCTGGGCCAGCGGTGCAGACAGGGGCATAGCGCCCGACAGTGAGAAGTGGATGGAGGACAGGTCCACGTCCGTGCCCTCGGCAGCAGTCAAGAGCCGCTCATACATCGGGGGTACGCCCAGGAAAAAAGTGCAGGGCAGTCGGCGCTGCGCGGCCAAGACCAGGGCGGTGTCGAACTTCGGGAACATGGCGACGGTCGCACCCAGGCGCAGGCCTGCCAGGAAACCGATCGTGAAGCCGAAGGCGTGGAACAGAGGCAGGATGCAGTAGAAAACCTCGGCACCCTCGTGGAGGACGGGCACCCACGCGATGGATTCCTCGACGTTGGCGCGCAGGTTCGCGTGCGTGAGGGCGGCGGCCTTCGGTACGCCCGTCGTACCGCCCGTGTGGATGAGCAGGGCGACGTCGTCCATGTGGGAGGGACACTGTCCCTCCCACGGCGCCGCCGCGCGCATCGCGCGCGTCCAGGAGCGTGCCCAGGCGGGACGCGGACTCGCGAGCTGTTCGCGCTTGGCGCGCGCGGCCTTCAAGGGGAGCTTAAGCGCCATCCTCGAGGCCGTGGGAAGCGCCGTCGTGAGGTCCATGGAGAAGGTGGTGTGCCCCCGCCCCAGGAACGTCAGTTTCTCCAAAGCTTTCGACCAGGCGATGGTGACCCGGGCACCGTGACGCTCGTACTCGCCCTGCAGCTCGCCGGAGGGTGCAAGCGGGTTGTGCTCGACGACGATGGCGCCGAGCATCATCGTACCCAGCACCGCGACCGCGTGCTGGGGGCAGTTGGGCATGACGAGGGCGACGCGGTCGCCGGGACGCACGCCCGCCTGGTGCAGTGCTCCCGCGCACCGGCGCATCTGTTCGGCTAATTCTTCGTAGGAGAGCTGACGCGCGAAAAAGTCGATGGCCGCACGCTTCGGATACCGGGAGGCGACCTCCATGACCATGTCGGGGATCGGCTGGTCGGGAGTGGCTATTTCGTAGGCGACTCCGGGCGCGTACAGTGCGCGCAGCTTCGACGTCAGGTCCATCTGTCCTCCTGTGGAGATGTCCCCCTTACGATACCGTAAGTTACGGTCTTGTTAGACCACTGAGGAACGCGACGAATACGACAGTTTTACAGCGGAGTTGCGATGAGTCGCACCGTTTCGGGCAGGTGGGTCAGCTCTTCGAGGGCCTCGCGGCCCAGGCCGGCAGATATGTCGGTGAGCACGTAGCCGACCTCGTCCACGGTGGCCAGAATCTGAGCGTCGACGTTTGCCTCGGAGGAAGCAAAAATCTGGTTGACGCGCGCCATGACACCAGGGACGTTGCGGTGAATGAGGCGCACGCGGTACCGCGAACGCTTGCCGGGGGTCATCGTCAGGTTCGGCAGGTTCACGCTCATATCGGTGGAGCCGCTTGCCTGGTATTCGCCGATCTTCGCGGCCACGAAGCGTCCAATGTCGTACTGGGCCTCCTCGGTGGATCCGCCGATGTGCGGGGTGAGGATGACGTTGTCGAGGGTGGCTAGGGGCGAGGCAAACGGATCGCCGTTGGCGCGCGGCTCCTCGGGAAACACGTCGATGGCAGCGCCGCCGAGGTGTCCGGACACGAGCGCGGCGTGCAGGGCCTCCACGTCGACGACGTGCCCGCGCGAGAGGTTGATGAACAGGGCGCCCGGCTTCATGAGTTCAAACTCGGTGCGCCCAATCAGGTTCGTGTTGGATTCCTGGCCGTCGACGTGCACGGAGATGATGTCCGCCTCGCGCAGCACCGCTTCCATGGTGGGCATCTGCGTGGCGTTGCCCAGGGCCAGGCGCTCGGCGGCGTCGTAGAAGATGACGTTGAGGCCCATGGCCTCGGCCAGGACGGACAGCTGGGTTCCGATGTTGCCGTAGCCGATGATGCCAAGCGTGTGACCGCGCACCTCGTGCGCGCCATCGGCGCTCTTGTCCCACACGCCCCGGTGCAGGCGCGAGTTCTTCACGGTCACGCGGCGCGACAGGTCGATGATCTCGCCGATGGCGAGTTCGACGACGGAACGCGTGTTGGAGTAGGGGGCATTGAACACGGCGATGCCCATGTCGGTGGCGGTGGCCAGGTCGATCTGGTTGGTGCCGATGCAAAAAGCCCCGATGGCCTTCAGGTTTGGGCGTGCGCGCAGGACCCGTTCGGTGACCTCGGTTTTGGAGCGAACGCCTAGGTAGTCCACGCCGTCGAGGGCGTCGATCAGGTTATCTTCGGACAGAGCACCTTTCACGCGGGTGACCTCGATACCGAACTTCGCGAAGATCTCGTCAGCGATGGGGTGTGAGTTTTCCAGTAGCAGTGCGCGTGTCATGCTTCCATCATGGCAGATGGGAGCCAAGCCGGCGTGGGCGCGTCACTGTGTGGTCTGCCGCTACCACTCTTCCATGCCCGCGGGCAGAGGACTGGCGTGGACGACGTGGACGTCGTGGGTGGCGCGCGTGAGGGCGACGAAGAGGTCGCCGGTGCCGTCGCTCAAGATTTCGTTGGGTTCGACCAGAACGACAGAATCGAACTCGAGACCCTTGGATGCGTTGGCGGACAGAAAGGCGACACGCTCGGATAGCGCGCTCTCGCCGTTCGCATCGGCTCCCCACGCGCGGGCGCGCTGCGTGCCGACGATGATGGCGATGCGGCCCAGCGACGCTCCGGCTTCGCGATCGAGGCGTTCCTCAGCAATTCGCTGGGCGTCGCGTGCGGCCTGCCACAGAGGGTCGGCCTGCGGGGACGAGGCCGTGGCGGCCTCGGGTACATCCACGTGGGTCACCCGGTAGCATCCTTCCACGTCGCGCACGGCAGTCATCGGATAGAGGACGGGTGCTCCGGCGCGAGCCACCACTGCCTCTGCTAGAGCGGTGAGCGTGGCGGGGGTCCGGTACGACACAGTAAGGGCGTACTCGGCAGCAAAGGCGCGTGCTGCGGGGCCCAGGGCCTTCTCCCACGATGCGGGCCGCTTGGAGCCCCGGCGCTGATCGAGGTCACCGACGACCGTGAAAGAACGCGACGGGCAGCGGCGCAGGAGAGCGCGCCACGCCATAGCAGACAGCTCCTGCGCCTCATCGACCACGATGTGGCCGTAGGCCCACGTGCGATCCTTCGCTGCGCGCTCAGACAGAGGAACCAACGCTTCCTGCGCTGCGCTGCGCTCGGCGAGCATCTGAGCTGTCACGATTCCGCCGCCCAGGTTTTGCCCCTCGATTGCGGCGCGCGCCCTCTCAATCGCGTCGGCGTCTGAATCCCGGGAGGGAGCTGAGGCGGGAGGCATGGGGCCCAGCAATTCCTCGCACTCATCCAGGATCGGCACATCCGACACCGTCCAGGGCGCGCAGCGTGGCCGCACGAGGAGCGCTAGCTCGTCGGGGCGAAGGGGAGACTTCGCACGCCTATTCGCTGCCGCAAGAACTTCCGGCTTGGCGTAGAGCCTGCGCAGTAGCGTCTGCGCGCTCGTCGGCATCCACGCCGTGTTGATCGCGCGGCGGCAATCCACCGAATCGCGGATTTCGATCAGCCACGAACGTTTAATATCGGGATCAACGTTCCCATTCGAGTCCGCGTCGCCTGCCTCACGCGCCAAGCGCAGTGCTAAGACATCCATAAGCTCACGCGCGAACGATTCGCGCGCCACGTTGTGTGGCCGCCCCGTGCGCTTGGCGCGGCGACGGGCGCCTTCGACGTCCGCGCGCGTCAGCGTGACCGTCCGGTTCCATACGCGCAGTTTCTGGTCCTCCTTGGGGACTTTCGCCAGCGCCCGAACCGCCTCCTTGACGAGTGCCGCCCACGCTGGCAGTCCCTTGATTCGAGCCACGGCCTCGTCCTCGCTGACCCGGGCGTGCACGCCGGGCACCAGATCGCCCATCGTCACCGACACGACGCCCGTTTCACCCAGCGAGGGCAGCACCTGCTCGATGTAGCGCAAAAACAGGCGCGAGGGCCCCACCAACAGCACGCCGGATCGTTCCAAGCGCTCGCGGTGGGCGTAGAGGAGGTAGGCGATGCGGTGCAGGGCAACGGCTGTCTTGCCGGTTCCAGGGCCTCCCTGGACGACGAGGAGGCCCTTATCGGACGCGCGGATAATACGGTCCTGCTCGGACTGGATGGTGGCGACGATGTCGCCCATGTGCCCGTCGCGCGCCTCGCTGAGAGCGTGCATGAGCGCTCCCTCGCCCTGCAGCTCTAGTCCCTGCGCGGCAGAAGCATCGAGAAGTTCATCCTCCAGCCCCGTCACGCGCCGATCACGCGTCGAAATGTGGCGGCGACGCACAACGCCCTCAGGCTTGGCCGACGTCGCCTGGTAAAAGGGGCGCGCCGCCGGGGCACGCCAGTCGACGAGCAGGGGAGTGCCATCCTCGTGGGACAAAGACAGTCGACCCACGTGACGCGTCGAGGAATCCGTCATGTCAAGGCGACCAAAGACGAGGCGCTCCTCGACACCCTCCAAGCGTGCGGCCATCTCCCCCAGGTGCGCGGAGAGAGCCTCTCGCTCCGTCCATGCCTGAGCGTTCCCAACCCCGTGCGTCGAATGGATACGTCCCTGACGCTCCCGGTAAGAGGCGCGCAGCGCGTCCAAGCGCGCGTACGCGCTGTCGACAAAGTCCTGTTCAGGCAACGGAAGGTCCGTGCGTGGCTCCTGATGCGCGCCCGTCGTCATACGTCCTCCTCGTTGTTGGTGGCCTTCTATTGTTCCTCACTTTTGGTCGCTGCGCTGCGATCAGTCACTACGAGACGAGGTAACTTCGCCGCAAGCTCAAAACGTGTCCCCACGTGACGAGTTGGGCATCTCGCGGGTACGTTAGCATGATGGAGAAGGTTGAGGATGAGGAGGAGACGTGAGCATCACCGCGACTGACCTTTACGAGGATGGGCCTGCAGCAGGCGCGAAGGCTAAAATCCTCCTCATTCACTTCGACGGAGCGATTGACGCCGGCGGTGCCGGGCGCATGGCCATCGGTCAGATGTTGCGCTCACTGCACAATGAGCGCGTCGCAACCTTCGACGCGGACACCCTCATGGACTACCGTTCCCACCGTCCCATCGTGACGGTCGAGGACTGGGTCTCCTCCCCGGACATGGTGATGCCCCAGACTGTCCTCGACCTGGTTGAGGATGACATGGGCAACCCGATCCTGGTCCTTCACGGCGCGGAGCCTGACTCTCATTGGGAGTCCTTCACGGAGGCGATCAACGACATCTGCGAGCGTGCGGGCGTTGAGATCACTTTCTCGCTGCACGGAGTACCCTCCGGTGTACCCCACACGCGCCCTACTCCCGTGCACGTGCAGGCCACCGACGCGTCGCTGCTGCCGACCAGTGGCCCCAAGATCACGAATCACATGCAATTCCCCGCGCCGCTGTCCACCTTCGTGCAGATTCGCATGGGGCAGCGAGGCATCGGTGGACTCGCGCTGTTGGGAGCGGTCCCCTATTACATGGCGGACACCGGCTACCCGGCGGCTTCTTCCGCCCTGCTCACTTCCCTCGCCAAATTCGCGGACCTCTCTTTGCCTGTGGGTGACCTCGAACAGGGGGCCGCTCAGGATCAGGAGAGCATCGAGAAGCTCGTTGAGGGTAGCCCCGAAATCTCCCACACAGTGAGCGCCCTCGAAGAACACTTTGACGCCTGGAACGGAGGCGACGGAGCGATTCCGCTGCCCGGCATGGGGCAATCTGCCACTACGCGGGGAGAAGAAAAGGGCGCTAAGGACATTGGCGATGTTATCGAGGCCTACCTGGCCCAGGTCTCGCGCGCCAAGGAGGAAGAGACCCAGTCCATCCAACGCGCCCCACGCGTCGACGGCCAGCAGCCAGCGGCCAAGCCCGATACCCTCGAAGACGTACTTGCCCGCCTTGAGGCGCGCCGCAACGGACGCAATCCAGGACCCTCTGCGCCGCGTCACCGCGCTTAAGCGGCGAGGCTACCCCGCAGCATTGACGCTCGAGAAGGGAACGCTCCCAAAGGGAGTGCCGGGACCCTTGTCACGAGCAGGTGCGCACGCGCCGGTGGGGCGGCCCCGTCACGGAGAAGCCGGATAGCCGACCTGCTCATCCATCAGGGGCGGGCAGCCCGCCACCCACCGCTTCAGCTCCGTCGGTCTGGTGATGCGCGCAGGGAGCGCGAGCGTGCGCAGTGCACGATCGATGTTGTCCGCATCCACCACACCGTCTGCGCAAGCAACGGCGACCACGTTACCACGCCGACCGCCGCGCCCCACCTTCGGATCCTGGATGGTAGCCACGAAGGGAAAGACCTCCTGCAGGGTGGCCACATCTTGGCGAGCATTGGCCGGCCCACCGTGCGCGCAGTTGACCAGGCAGACGCCCGAGGGAGAGAGCACTCGGCGAACCTGGCGGGCAAACTCCACCGTGCGCAGATGCCCCGGCGTCACCCCGGCCGCAAACGCGTCGCGCACGATCACGTCGAAAGTCCCTTCTCGCGTGCTCTCGAGAACCACACGTCCATCGCCCACGCGAATTTTTACCTGCGGTGCCTTCGGGATTGGGAAGTACTGGCGCACCCGCGCGGCGAGTGTCCCATCGATCTCCACCGCGACGTGACGCGACTGAGGGTATTGCCTGGACCACGCGCACGCCAGCGCGCACGCTGCACCTCCCACGTGAAGCGCGCGAAAGCGGCGCAGGGTCCCCAGCCAGGAGTCCGCGATAACGCTCATGTGCTGCATGTACTCGAACTCCAAGTACGTCGGGTCTGACGTGTCCACCGCCGAGGATTCCACTCCGTCCAGGAAGAGAGTTGCGCGCGGACCATCCCAGCGAATGCGCGCGGAGCTGAAATCCGTTTCGAAGGAGATGTCGCGTGACGACGATGAGCGTGCCATGGTGGACACTGTAACCGTGAGATGGGGCATCGGCGTCAGGAGGTGACATGTCAAACGCTCCCAGGGATGCGCGCGCCAAACGCGATTGGGGATCGGACGATACAGCCACGCCGATCCTGCACGTGGACATGGACTCTTTTTTCGCTCAGGTTGAGATGCGCGAGGACCCCAGTCTGATTGGTCGCCCCATCGTCGTCGGTGGAACCTCCGGCCGAGGAGTCGTCACTTCCGCAACCTACGAGGCACGCGCCCTCGGCGTGCGCGCAGGCATGCCCACGTCACGCGCCCGCGCGCTGTGCCCTGCGGCCGCGTTCATCCCTGGCAACCACTCCCTCTACCGGCACTACTCTCAGCAGGTCATGGAGATCCTCGCCACCATAACGCCGGTGCTCGAACAGGTCTCCATCGACGAGGCTTTCCTCGACGTGTCGGGAGCCAGACGTCGCCTCGGCCCACCCACTCGCATCGCCCGCATCATCCGTGCCCGTATTCGGGAAAGCGTCGGCCTGCCCGCGTCCGTAGGCATCGCCGCCACCAAATCGGTGGCGAAAATTGCCTCCTCACATGCAAAGCCCGACGGCCTGCTCCTCATCCCGCAGGACGCGACGGTGGAATTCCTGCACGGCCTGCCCGTCGGAGCACTATGGGGGGTCGGCGGTCGCACCGGCTCCATCCTCGATCGTGAAGGGATCGATACGATCGGTGACCTCGCTCATGCCCCCGTCGCGCGCCTGTCCAAGCTCCTTGGCGTCGCCTCAGCCCACCATCTCCATGACCTAGCGTGGGGCATCGACCCCCGAACGGTCACAACCTCCCGACCTGAGAAGTCCGTCGGCATGGAACGAACTTTCGAGGATGACGTGCGCTCGCGGTCTCAGATTGAGGAGTTCATTCTGGCTGCCTCCCACGACTGTGCGCGACGCCTGCGTGCCGGGGATGTCGTCGGGTGGAGCGTCGGTATCAAGATGCGCGGTGCGGACTTCCACACGATCACGCGCAGCATGAGCCTGGTCGCCCCCACCGACACTGGGCGTGACATAGCCCGCGCCGCCCAATCGCTGTTTGCCCGTGAGGACATGCCCATCGGGGGAGTGCGCCTCTTCGGTGTGCGTGTCGAGGGACTCCAGTCGCGTGCGGGGGGTGTCGCCGTCACACTGGACCGTGACGAGCGCCCCGCAGCTTCCGAACGTGCGATGGATCAGATTCGTTCCAAGTTCGGTGCGGGTGCTCTGGCTCCCGCAACTCTTCTCGGCAAGACACTGCCCGGCAGGCGTTCCTCGGGCATAGATGCAGCCGGGAGTGTTGGTGGAACCCGCGTGGCCGGTGTCTCGGACAGGCGCGCGAGCGGCTCGCGAGCCGGTGAAGGCGAGCAGGGGACTCTCCTGTGAGCTGGTTCGTCTCCCGTGGGAGGCACACGCTAAGCTTGGGCAGTAGTCGTCCGAAAGGGGCATGCAATGGCTCTCACTGAGTATGAGAAGAAGGTCCTTGAGCAGATGGAGGCGTCTTTGCGCGAGGAAGACCCTGCGCTCGCCTCGCACATGTCTACCTCCGCTCCCGAGAAGGATGCTGAACCCGCTCGAGGCCCCCGCGCCCCTCGACGCATCGCGCTCGGTTTTGGTGGGGCGGTCCTTGGTATGGTTGTCCTCGTTGGCGCTGTGTCCCTCGGCTATTCGCTCGTGTCGATCCTGCTGGGGGTCGTTGGCTTCGCACTTACTGTCGGCGGCATCCTCTACGCGCTTTCCAGGCCGAGTTCGGCGCTTTCTGACGAGGCCGGGGTTCGACCCAGGCAGAAGAAGGACAAAGAGAAAGAGACCGGTGGCTGGGATTCTTTCATTCAGGATCAGGAGCGCCGCTGGGATGATCGAAAGAACGATGACTGACCTGACTGACTGCCGGGTTGGGGGCGGGGGTGCGCGTGGGCGCGCCCCCGCTTCGCTGTCCGTGAGGGCATGATCTGACCTCCCTGCCGTGCTTCCCGCGTGTTCGGCACCGGGCTCCACGGGTGAGGGAGCTGCGCCTGGGCGTGTCCGCAGGGTTTCTTGCTCTTCGGCCGCCGCGAGGGGGGAATTGCGTCAATAGGGACGCGACACGCCGACGACACGCCGCAGCGATGCGTCTAATGGTGCAAAACCCCCATCCGCCCCGGGCGGGCCTCATGGCCCGCTCCACAATCCTCCCCACGGCGCTCCCCACCGTGCCCCACGGGGTTTCCCGCTCTCTTCCCTGTCGCGAGGGGGGAATTGCACCAATAGGGACGCGACACGCCGGCGACACGCCGCAGCGATGCGTCTAATGGTGCAAAACCCCCATCCGCCCCGGGCGGGCCTCATGGCCCGCTCCACAATCCTCCCCACGGCGCTCCCCACCGTGCCCCACGGGGTTTCCCGCTCTCTTCCCTGTCGCGAGGGGGGAATTGCACCAATAGGGACGCGACACGCCGGCGACACGCCGCAGCGATGCGTCTAATGGTGCAAAACCCCCATCCGCCCCGGGCGGACTCCACGGCGCTCCCCACTTTCCTCCTCGCCGCGGACTCCCCACCGCGCTCCCCACCGTGCCCCACGGGGTTTCCCGCTCTCTTCCCTGTCGCGAGGGGG
>NZ_CAUTSL010000009.1:0-52968 GCF_963540955.1 Actinomyces bouchesdurhonensis | reverse complement strand
TGCCCGACTTCCCGGTGCCCGAGGGCGAAGACAAGACCTCGTGGTTCATCAAGGAGGTTGAGCGAGGCCTGCGCGATCGCTTCCCGAACGGCATCCCCGACGACGTGCGCAAGCAGGCCCAGTACGAGGAAGACGTCATTATTTCGATGGGATTCCCCGGCTACTTCCTCACCGTCGCCGACTACATCAACTGGGCGAAGTCCCAGGGCATCCGCGTGGGACCCGGTCGTGGCTCGGGCGCGGGGTCGATGGTCGCCTACGCCATGAAGATCACCGAGCTCAACCCCCTCGACCACGGCCTGATCTTCGAGCGATTCCTTAACCCCGAGCGAATCTCGATGCCCGACTTCGACGTCGACTTCGACGAACGTAGGCGCGACGAGGTCATCGCCTACGTCAAGCGCAAGTACGGTGAGGACCGCATCAGCCAGGTCGTCACCTACGGCACGATTAAGACCAAGCAGGCCCTGAAGGACTCCGCGCGCATCCTCGGCAAGGACTTCAAGGTCGGCGAGCAGCTGACCAAGGCGCTGCCCCCCGCGATTATGGGCAAGGACATCACGGTCCACGGCATCTTCGACGAGAAGGACAAGCGCTACGCCGAGGCCTCGGAGTTCCGTAAGTTCTACGAGGAGAACCCGGACACGCACGAGGTCGTCCAGTATGCGCTCGGCCTGGAGGGACTCACCCGCCAGTGGGGCGTGCATGCGTGTGCGGTCATCATGAGTTCCCATACGCTTACCGACATCATTCCGATCATGAAGCGCCCGCAGGACGGCGCGATCATCACGCAGTTCGACTATCCGACGTGTGAGACGCTGGGTCTGCTCAAGATGGACTTCCTGGGCCTGCGTAACCTCACGGTCGTGTCGGATGCGCTTCAGAACATTGCGCTTAACGGCAAGCCGGACCCGGACCTCGATCACCTGGCCTTCGACGATAAGAAGACGTATGAGCTGCTGGGACGCGGCGAGACCCTGGGCGTCTTCCAGCTCGATGGTGGTGGCATGCGCGACCTCCTCAAGCTCATGAAGCCCGACAACTTCGAAGACATCTCCGCCGTCGGCGCCCTGTACCGCCCGGGTCCCATGGGCGCGAACTCGCACACGAACTACGCGCTGCGTAAGAACGGACGTCAGGAGATTACGCCCATCCACCCGGAGCTGGAAGAACCGCTCAAAGACATTCTGGGCACGACCTTCGGCCTGATCGTGTATCAGGAGCAGGTCATGCAGATCGCCCAGAAGCTGGCCGGGTACTCGCTGGGCCAGGCGGACATCCTGCGTAAGGCGATGGGGAAGAAGAAGAAGGAGGTCCTGGACCAGCAGTTCAAGGGCTTCCGTCAGGGCATGGTCGACAACGGCTACTCCGAGGAGTCGATCAAGGCCCTGTGGGACGTCGTCGTGCCTTTCTCTGCCTACGCCTTCAACAAGGCTCACTCGGCGGCCTACGGCCTTGTCTCTTACTGGACGGCGTTCCTCAAAGCGAACTATCCGACCGAGTACATGGCGGCTTTGCTGACTTCGACGAAGGACAACAAGGATCGTCGTGCCCTCTATCTGGCGGAGTGCCGCCACATGGACATTACGGTCCTGCCCCCGGACGTGAATGCGTCGATGGGTAACTTCGCCCCTGATGGAGAAGCGATTCGCTTTGGCCTGAATGCCATCCAGAACGTGGGCGGCCCAGTCGTCGAAGCGATCGTTTCGACCCGCACCGAGAAGGGGCGCTTCTCCTCGTTCCAGGACTTCCTGGATAAGGTCCCGCAGGTGGTGTGCAACAAGCGCACGATCCAGTCCCTGATCCGTGCAGGCGCCTTCGACTCGATGGGGCACACGCGCCGCGCTCTCCTGGCTCGCTGCGACGAGGCAGTGGACGCGATCATCGACGTCAAGCGCAACGAGGCGATCGGGCAGTTCGACCTTTTCGGCTCGCTTGGGGAGGAAGAAGATTCAGGGTCGGGCCTCACGATCGATATTCCCGATCTGCCCGAGTTCGATCGTAAGACGAAGCTGGCCGCTGAACGTGAGATGCTGGGCCTATACGTCTCTGATCATCCGCTGCGTGGGGTGGAGGCTGCGTTGGCTCGCCACCAGGACTATGAGATCGCGCAGGTCGTGGGTTCGGAAGAGGCGATGGCTGATCGCGTCGTGAAGATCGCCGGCCTGGTGTCGGGGGTGACCACGAAGGTGACGAAGCAGGGTAACGCGTGGGCGATTGCGACGATCGAGGATCTGTCGGGCTCGGTGGATGTTCTCTTTTTCCCGCGCTCCTATGAGTCGATTCAGACTTACCTGGCTCAGGACATCATTGTCCAGATCGAGGGCAAGGTGAACGTGCGTGAGGAGGGCATGACCATCTATGGCCAGTCGATGACCCTTCTCGATCTGTCGGGCGGGGCTGACCAGCCTCTGGACCTGCGTTTGTCGGCTGCACGCTGCACGCCTGAACTCCTCACGGACTTGCGCGGCGTCCTTGAATCTTTCCCGGGAGGTTCACCGGTGCGTCTGCACCTGACGGAGCCAGGGCGCGTCACTGTCGTCGAACTGGACCCGAAGCTGCGTGTTGAACAAACCAGTGCTTTCTTCAGCCATATCAAGGCGGTTGTGGGCGCAGGTGGGGTGGTTACTAGCGCCTAGGTGCGTTTCCCTGTGATGTACCTATCGCTCATGGGTGGGGGAATGCGGCGTTGTTGGTGTCTGATGAGGCGGATCCGACGATGGCTGCTGCCCGGCCCCAAGGCGCGTCGACCTCGACCAGGTCGCCTGCGCTTAGGTGGTGGCCTCGGCGCGTTTCTCGCACGCCGTTGACGCTCACGTCCCCGTCCTGAATGAGTGCGCGGGCCTGCGCGCCGTCTTCCGCGAGGGAGGCAAGTTTGACGAATTGGCCGAGCTTAATTTGCCCGCGCACGGGGATCGTAGGGGTCATCATCGGAGGTGTCCTTTCGCTGGTGGAGGCTGTGTGGAGCGCGAGCGCGCGTTTGAACAGTATCCTTGGTGTCGAAGACAGACAATAAGGAGGAGCGGTGAGCGCTCACAACGACGATATTGATGCGGAGTTCCAGTCGCTGGTCGCATCGCTGGGGGAGACCGTGCCGTCGGCTTCGTCTCTGCCTGCGCGTGACCTGGACGATACGCCTGTTGACGAGTCGCTGCACCTGGAGGGGGGGCGCCTGTCGGTCGCGCTGGTGCTCGCGCCCATTGCGTACCCCGAGGCCTTGCACTCGCTGTTGGCGTTGTCGGGCATCCGCGAATCTATCGTGCGTCTCAAACCTTGGACTGCTGTGTGGCTGCGTGTTGAGACGACCCCGACGGACGAGGAGGAGCTTGATGCTCTCCTGACGGGCCAGCGTCCGATGCCGGATGCGGTTGATCGTGTCGCGCGGGCCGTGTCGCGCCTGTCCAAGTACGGGTCGGTTGCCCTCATGAGTTGGCTCGTGGAGGGCGATGGCGTTGAGCCGGGTGTGTCTGGCCGTATTTCTGCGCAGCGTTACGTGGGCGGTGAGCCGGAGGAAGCGATTCCTGCGGGGCTGCTCCTCGGGGCGATGCCGGCGGCCACTGAGGATCTCTTGCTTGGGCGTACGACGCCGTGCGACTACTCGGATTCGGTGAGTGCCGATGGGACGCGCAGGGGGGGCGGTCCCTTCGGTTGGTTCCGTCGCAAGTCCTCATGAGCGTTCTTGAACTGCTGCCAGCCGTCGATGTGACGGGCGGGCAGGCGGTGCGCCTGTCTGGCGGATCGGTGGATTGCGGCTCGTGGGGTAGTCCCCTCGATGTCGCCCGTTCTTTTTACGAGGCGGGGGCGCGTTGGGTGCACCTGGTGGACCTTGATCTGGCGTTCGGTCGCGGTGATAATGCTGAGCTTCTTGCCCGGGTTATCAGTGATGTTCCAGTCGCGGTTGAGCTGTCGGGAGGTATCACCAGTCGAGCGGCGATCGAAGCCGGATTGGAGATGGGACCCGCGCGCGTCAATATTGCCACGCAGGCACTTCGTAACATCGACGCGGTGTGTGAGGCGATCGAGTGTTTCGGTGAGCGCGTCGCTGTTTGCCTGGATGTGCGCGGCGATCGGCTGGCTGCGCGCGGAGGTGACGGCGAGGGGGCAAACGTCTGGGGGGTGCTGCGTCTCCTGAACGAGGTTGGGGTGGCTCGCCTGGTCGTGACTGACGTGATGCGTGATGGGCAGATGAACGGCTCGAATCTGGAGCTGGTTGCCCGCATTGCTGGCTCGACGAACGCGCGAGTCATTGCTTCGGGCGGTATTAACTCACTCGCTGACATTGAGGCGTTGCGCGGCCTCGATATTGAGGGTGCGATCGTCGGTAAAGCGCTCTACCGGGGCGCCTTCACGCTGGCCGATGCGATGGTGGTTGCCGGTCATGAGGAGCGGTGATGGGTGCCCGTCTGTCCGAGGAGCAAAAGAATCGTTTGGCCAGGCGCCTGTCGATGATGAGTCCCGACCGTGCCGACGTGGGTCAGGGGCTGCCCTGCACGACTCGCGCACTCGCGTTGGGGCGGGGCGCTGACGGCGGAGCCGCGCGACTTCAGGCCCTTGTGGATGCGCTTGCAGTCGAGCGCGTCATCGTCCCCGTTGATGTTGAACCAGATCCTCGTGTGACGGGAGTTCATGCGGGCGACAATGAGCATGCTCCCACCGACTTCGTGCGCGTACTCACTCCCGCGGGTGAGGCGCTTGCGATCTATTCATCGGCGCAGGCTCTGTCCGCACATCGCCCCGGTGACCGTCCGATGGCCTTGAGTGTTCGCACGATCTGCTTGACGGCACTGGTCGAGACCAGTGGGCGCATCGTCATGAACCCGGGTACCGACGCCGTAGTGTTGCCGCGCCCGGCCGTCGCGGCCCTCGCGCAGGGCGACACGTGGTTGCCCGCGTGGCGTGATACGGCCTTGCGCGACCAACTCGTGGCTGAGGCCGGCGCAGTTTGTCCCGCAATCGTCGATCTGTCGGTCGTCTATGCGGGCGACGGCTTGATACGTGTCGTCGTATCCGTGGACCGCGACTCCTATGCGGATGGGGCAGATGCCTCGGCGATGAAGGCTGCGCTTTCCCAGGCGCTGTCCCAGATCGGGGCCAGTCCACGTCTGATTGCCTCGGCAGACCGCGTCGAGATTGCACCCGTGCTGCGCTGAACACGCCGATGGTTGACCTGCCCTGGGCGCCGGTTGTCGATGTGTCCAGCGCGCTCGGGGACCAGTTTGTCTCGGCCCGATCAGCGTGTCATCGTGAGTGAGGAGGGCAATGCTTTCCGATATGGCGTGTTCCTGTTGATTCTGGTAATGTGGGTTTGACCGTCTGGGCGAACGCCCGGAACGCAAGCGGAGAAATCCCACCTGGATACCCGCCTCTCGCCTGAGAGGATGTCGCCCGCAGGGCGAAGCGCAGGGGATCGGGTTTGGCGGTCGACACGCGTGTGTGTTGACTCCTTGGAAGCCTCCGTACGCGTCGCGTATCGGAGGCTTTTCGCTGCGCGCATAAGGATTCTGTGGAAGGAGCCGCTCATCAGCGAGACTCGCATCAATGAGCGTATTCGAGTCCCCGAGGTTCGCCTTGTGGGACCCGGAGGTGAACAGGTAGGCGTCGTCCGAGTTGAGGATGCGCTGCGTCTGGCCGAAGAGGCCGGGCTTGACCTGGTTGAGGTTGCGCCGAACGCTAAACCGCCCGTCGCAAAGCTCATGGATTACGGCAAGTACAAGTACGAGGCCGCCCAGAAGGCGCGTGATGCTCGCCGTAATCAGGCGAACACGCAGCTAAAGGAAATCCGCTTCCGACTCAAGATCGACGATCATGACTTCGGCGTCAAGAAGGGCCACGTAGAGCGCTTCCTGTCTGCCGGCGACAAGGTCAAGGTCATGATCATGTTCCGCGGTCGAGAGCAGTCTCGTCCCGAGGCCGGCGTTCGCCTCCTACAGCGTCTCGCCGAGGAGATCGGTGAGCTCGCTACCGTCGAGTCGATGCCCCGTCAGGACGGGCGCAACATGACGATGGTGCTGGCTCCCACCAAGCGTAAGGCCGACGCCCTGACTGAGCAGCGCAAGCGCCGCGAAGCCGAGCGTGCTGAGCGCCGGGGCAAGCGCGCGGAGCGCGCCAGTAAGGACCAGGCCCGAGTGGCAGCCGACAAAGCTGCCGAACAGGACTGACGGCGATAGTAATCGCCTCACAACGAAGGAATAGAAATGCCGAAGAACAAGACTCATTCCGGTGCTAAGAAGCGCTTCCGCACGACTGGCTCGGGCAAGATCATGCGTGAGCAGGCCGGCGCCCGCCACCTGCTGGAGCACAAGTCCAGCCGCAAGACCCGCCGCCTGGCGACCGACCAGGTCCTGGAGACCGCCGACGTTAAGCGCGTCAAGCGTCTGCTGGGCAAGTGAGTTCGAGTTAGAGGAGAACAATAGAAAATGGCACGTGTTAAGCGTTCTGTCAACGCCAAGAAGAAGCGTCGTACTGTACTCGAACAGGCCTCCGGCTACCGTGGCCAGCGCTCGCGCATGTACCGTAAGGCCAAGGAGCAGGTCACTCACTCCTTCGTCTACTCCTACCGCGACCGCAAGGCCAAGAAGGGTGACTTCCGCCGCCTGTGGATCCAGCGCATCAACGCCGCGTCCCGCGCCCAGGGGCTGACCTACAACCGCCTCATCCAGGGCCTGAACTTGGCTGGCGTTGAGGTTGATCGCCGTATGCTGGCCGAGCTGGCCGTGAACGACCTTAACGCGTTCAACGCGCTGGTGAAGGTCGCCAAGGACGCGCTGCCCGCCGACGTCAACGCCCCCAAGGCCTGATTGGTGAGTTCTTTTCCCGAGCGCCTGACCCTTCTCGATAATCCCCGCGCCGACCGCGTGCGCAGGGTGTCGGGTCTGGTCGGGCGCTCGGCGCGTTTGCGTTCGGGCCTGATGCTCGTGGAGGGGCCTCAGGCCGTGCGTGAACTCGCGCGTTTCCGTCCCGGCGCTATCCGTGACGTGTACGTGCGTGAGGATGCGTGGGACACCCACGCTGACGTCGTGGAGGCGGCGCGGTGCGCGACTCGTTGGGTGCACCCCGTCACGAACGAGGTCTCGGCGGTGCTCTCGCGTGATTCGCAGGGTGTGTGCGCGGTGGCGTCCCTTGACGCCCTCGTGCGTGAACTGCCGGAGCCGAGCGTGGGGGAGACACTCGTTGTGCTCGCCCAGGGACGTGACCCCGGCAACGTCGGCACGATCATTCGCACGGCTGACGCTTTTGGAGCCTCGGGTGTCATTACTGTTGCGGGCACAGTGGAAGCGACGAACCCGAAGGTCGTGCGCGCCAGCGCTGGCTCGGTGTTCCATGTTCCCGTGTGCGTCGTTCCATCTTTTGAGGAGGTTCGCTTCCTCGTGCACGGCCGCGGTGCCGCCCTGCTGGGGACCAGCGGCGGTGCCGGATCCGTCGACTTGGCGCAGATGCTCGTGCAGGGCGTCTCCACACGCTCGCGTCTCTCGCAGTCCCACGCGTGGGTGTTCGGCAACGAGGCGAAGGGGTTGTCGGGGGCGCAGATGCGCCTGTGCGATGCCCTTGTCTCGATTCCGATGAGTGGTGACGCTGAATCGCTCAACGTCGCGAGCGCGGCGACAGTGTGCCTTTTCGCATCTCAGACAGTGCGAGGAATGGCGCTCTGAGTGTCGTCATCACGGCGCACTGTGGCGCGCGAGACTAGTCTGGATGACATGAAGTTAGCCGACCTGTCCGAGGCACAATTAGTCTCCTACTTCCGCGATTATTTTCCTGTCGGTGAGCGCACCCTTATCGGTATCGGTGACGACTGCGCGCAGATCGCGGCGCCCGAGGAGTCATTCATCGTGACGACGGATGTCATGGTGGAGGATCAGCACTTCCACCTGTCGTGGTCCACTGGTTACGAAGTTGGAGCGCGTGTCGCTGCTCAGAATCTGGCGGACATTGATGCGATGGGCGGCAGGCCGACGGGTCTCGTGGCCTCGGTCGTGGCTCCTCGGCAGATGGATGCGGACGTGTTCCTCGACGTTGTTCGAGGCTTGGGGGATCGGGCGCGCCAGGTCGGCGCGGGCGTCGTGGGAGGGGATCTGAGCGCGGGGGAGAAGCTCACGATCTCCGTGACTGCCTTCGGGTACTGCCCGGGTCCGGTCGTGCGCCGCGACGGCGCTCTACCTGGTGATGTGATTGCCGTCAGCGGCACGCTTGGTTTCTCTTACGCGGGCCTGGACTTGCTCGCGGGTGGGCATGTCGATCCTCGCGCCCGGGGCGTTGGCCAGTTGGGTGAGCTTGAACCCTTCGTGCGTACCTACCGTGCGCCCGATCCTCCTCTTGGCTCCGGTGTTGCAGCTGCGAGCGCGGGGGCACGAGCCATGATGGATCTGTCGGATGGACCCGCTGCCGACGCCGCGCGCATTGCGAAGGCCTCGGGCGTCGTGATCGAATTCGACCGGCCCGCGATCGAGCGCGAGGCCTGGCGGTTGCAGGCGCCGGCTCTTATCTGCCGAGCCGATCCCGTGAAGTGGGTACTCCAGGGAGGAGAGGAACACGGCATGATTGCTGCTTTCCCGCCGGATGTACGACTACCGGAGGGATTTCGAGTGGTTGGCCAAACCCGCGCATGCGAGTCAGGCGAGGAATCCTGTGCAATGTTCGATGGGGAGATCCTGCGCGGGGCGTGGGACCATTTCTCCTCCGATTCCGTACACTGATGTGATGTGGACCGCTGATGGTGTCTCCGGGTTGTCCGGGAGGCGTGGCGGTACAGCTACCAACGAATGGAGAACGTCACGATGACCGCGTCGACTGAGGGGACCCAGGCCTCGTCCCGTCCGATGTCGCGCCTTGCGCGTAAGCTCGCTGAAACCTCTGAGGAAGTTCCGGCCACCGCCGGCTTGTCTCTCCCGTGTCTGCGCGGTGACTCTGCGGTGCCGCCGACCAAGGGGCTGCCGGTCGTCACCCATGAGGAGGGTGCACAGGGGTGACACCACGATGTGGTGACCTAGCGATAGGGGGCGATCGTCGATCGCGTCTCCTTCTGGTCCGAGGCCACAGACACACGGCTGTGGCTTAAGCGTTGACGCGGAGTGCTCGCCATCTCGATCACCGATCGGTCGATGGCTCTCAGTCTTTCTGCCCGACCATGGCAATATAACTTGTCATAGTCGTAACTGATTAACGTTGACTGGGGCATATGGCTGTGTTACTAGTTACCCCGTTGTGGTAATCGCTTGTCGAGGAAGTCTCTGGTGGATTACCCGAGACATCGCCGACGGACGCCGTGAGGAGCGAGCAATGAATGCTGCAAGTGATGATTCGACCGGGAGCGCGATCCGTCCGATAGCTATTGGCATGGATGGCGATCCCGTCCCCGATCCGCCGACGTTGTCATCGAGTGCGCCGGGCATGTCCGCCCCGCTGTCGGCTTATACACACACCCCTGGACAGGGCCAGTTTCCGATGGGCGAACCGATTGCGATGGCACCGGCGATGACTGGGGGAGTTCAGCCCTTAGTCACTGCGGTCTCGCAGCGTCCTCGCAAGCGCGTCAACCCCATCTTTTTCGCTGCCCTGTTCCTCGTTGTACTCGCGGTGGTAGCAGTTGGCAGCTTCGTCCTTGCGAACTCAATGCGTACACCCGAAGCGCAGGTGCGCCGTTACCTGGACTACCTCGCACAAGGGAACGCCAGCGCTGCCACAGCGATGGTTGATCCAGGTGTGGCCAACGATGAACGCGTCTTTTTAACGGACGAGGTCATGGCCTCGGCAACCTCGCTGCTGCAGGTCGAAGATGTCGTTGACAGGGATGAGGGGCGCACATCGAAGAAACACACCGTAAACGCCACAGTGACGGTCGGCGATGTCCATTTTACCTTCCCCTTTGAAGTCCAAGAAAGCAAACCGACACTGGGAATCATCAAGAACTGGACGATCCAAAACGCCCTAGTCGTTCCCATCGCCGTCAGGATTAAGAATGTGTCGACGTTTAGCATCGGCGGCGTGACGGCGCCCGTCAGTGATGACAATTATTTCCCATACACGTCCCCGATCTACATGCTGTATCCAGGAGTCTACACGGTGAGTGCCGCCGACCCGGGGGATTATATCGAAGCCGACCCGGTCATCTTCAAGGCCGCGAGAGACGAGTACAAGTTCGGTGCCGACCCGCTTCGGTATGTGACGGTCGATACATCATACAGTGATTCGTTGCTTGCAGCTGCGGTCGACGCGATGGTCGCGTAGACCACGTCGTGCGCCACGCCTCCGGAGAATCTCGATACGGTGTGTCCCTTCGGGCTGCAGCGGACAGATTTGACCATTCTTGAGGTTAAGCAGATGCCGTCCACTGCGAAACAGTGGGATGACGAACCATCCGAGTTCCACGATTACGCCTTCTTTAAGGTGCAACAGGGGGCCGGGACTCCGATCTACACCCTGAAGTCAACTGTGTACGCGACGTTGAAGTTTGACGAAAACGGAAAGATGGTGGTCGATTCTGCTGGTAAGCCTCAGTTCTGGCTGAGGTACGAGGTAGAATAGGTTTGACGCTCTGACATTCCCCGATCGTGTGACGGTCGGGGAATGTCTCGTATCCGCTTTGTGACCCGGCTTTGACTCTTTCCCACTGGCGTGTGATCATAGGCACGTCTTTTTGACCGGTGGTCGGTATCGCCTCGTTTGTCGCCCGATGTCGACGCCGGAGTTTTTGTGCATCGTGAGGAGCGAGTCGTGAATACTGACAACAACGAAACCATCGGCGCCGATATACCTGTGCCATCCCCGGCTGGAGCCGACCCGACTTCTGGTGCCGGCCCTGTTCCGGGTCCTGGTGCCGCCCCTGTTCCGGGTCCTGGTGTGGCGCCTGTTCCGGGTCCTGGTGTGGCGCCCGCTGCGGGGGTGTCGTTTGCTCCCGTCTCGCCACGCGCTAAGAAGCGAGTGAAGCTGATTGGCGCCCTGGTGGGTGTTCTCGTGGTGCTGGTGATCGCTGGCGTGGTGGCGATCAAGGTTGTTAATAGTTCGCGCACGCCCGAGGCCGAGGTGCGCAGGTACCTGGATCTGTTGGCTTCTGGTCAGGCCAGTGCGGCGACGGCCATGGTGGATCCGGGTGTGAATAACGACCAGCGTACCTTCCTGACTGACGACGTGATGGCCTCGGCGAGTTCGCTGCTGGTCATCGAGGACGTGGTTGCCGACAAGAACGAGGGTTCCGACACGCGCACGGTGACCGCCACCATGCAGGTCAACGGCGAACGCTTCACCCACGACTTCACTGTGACGATGGGGAAGTCGACGTTGGGCGTTCTGAATAACTGGACAGTGAAGGACTCTCTTGCCGCGCAAGTGAGCGTTGATGCTGAAGGGTACACTCAGTTCACCGTCGGTGGCACGAGCGCCGATGTTCCCTCGGCGGTCCGCAGTGGTAAGGACAACGCCTACCTCTTCTACCCCGGCGTCTACACGTTCACGCCAGTCGCGCCGAACGAGTATGCAAACTCTAACCCGGAGACGGTGTCGGTCCTCGATGATGGGTTGGGTGACAACAGCGCCGTTGTGACGCTGAAGGCCACCTATAACGCAAAGTTGACAGCAGCAGCGATAGCGGCAGGACAGCAGAGTGTTGACTCCTGCACGTCCATCCCAGGCAACCAGAACTCTTCATGCCCATTCGCGATCCAGAGTGATGCGGTCACCGAGGTGACGGGGTTCATGCCTAAAGCGCTAGCACCAGTGTCCGACGACCAGCCGACAGTATTCCGGGCGTCTGTCATCTTCACAGCGACATACTCCAACAAGTACTACATGGCAGGCACACGAGACGTGGAGGCCAATGTGGAGATTCGCGCGCAGCTGGATGACGACAAGGTGCTCAAACTGGACAAGGACGGCAATCCCGAGTTCACGGTGAGCTTTACCCGCTGAGGCAGTGTCTGTGCGTTTCTAATCCGTGATGGTGCCCTCGGCCTAACACGGGGGCACCATCTATCCGCTTTGTGACCCGGCTTTGACTCTTTCCCACTGGCGTGTGATCATAGGCACGTCTTTTTGACCGGTGGTCGGTATCGCCTCGTTTGTCGCCCGATGTCGACGCCGGAGTTTTTGTGCATCGTGAGGAGCGAGTCGTGAATACTGACAACAACGAAACCATCGGCGCCGATATACCTGTGCCATCCCCGGCTGGAGCCGACCCGACTTCTGGTGCCGGCCCTGTTCCGGGTCCTGGTGCCGCCCCTGTTCCGGGTCCTGGTGTGGCGCCTGTTCCGGGTCCTGGTGTGGCGCCCGCTGCGGGGGTGTCGTTTGCTCCCGTCTCGCCACGCGCTAAGAAGCGAGTGAAGCTGATTGGCGCCCTGGTGGGTGTTCTCGTGGTGCTGGTGATCGCTGGCGTGGTGGCGATCAAGGTTGTTAATAGTTCGCGCACGCCCGAGGCCGAGGTGCGCAGGTACCTGGATCTGTTGGCTTCTGGTCAGGCCAGTGCGGCGACGGCCATGGTGGATCCGGGTGTGAATAACGACCAGCGTACCTTCCTGACTGACGACGTGATGGCCTCGGCGAGTTCGCTGCTGGTCATCGAGGACGTGGTTGCCGACAAGAACGAGGGTTCCGACACGCGCACGGTGACCGCCACCATGCAGGTCAACGGCGAACGCTTCACCCACGCGTTTCGGGTCACCTCCGGTCAAGCAACGATGGGAATCCTTGATAACTGGAAGATTCGGGACTCGCTGGCAGTGCCTGTGACCGTCGACGGCGACGGTATCGATCAATTTTCTGTCGGTGACACTAAGGCCTCTATCGACAAGGCAAGCTTCTACATGGAGGGGCGTTCCTTCCTCTTCTATCCGGGCGCATACAATTTCACGCCCGTCGCGCCCAACGAGTACGTGGACGCGACTCCCGTCGCCGTCTCCGTGCTTGACGACGTTCGCACTGCGGGCGGCGATGGCAGGAGTGACGTGACCTTCAAAGCAACCTACAACGACAAGCTTGAAGCCGCCGCTCTCGAAGCGGCTCAGGCGCTCGTTGAATCGTGTGGGACATACCCGGGCAACCAGGGCGACGACTGCTCGTCCCTGATTCAGGGAGACAGCGTCACCGCTATTTCCATCAAGGAAAAGCCGACATCTCTCGATTCCTACAGCTTCGATCCAACGTCATTTTCTGGGAGCGTGACCTACACGGTCACGACAGAGGGAACGCTGTTCGCCGGAACGAGGGACGTCGGCCTGACGGTGAAGGTCGACGCGCGTTTCGATGACGACGGAATGATGATGATGACCGCCGATGGTAAGCCGGACTTTAGGGTGTCCTTCGCCTTCTAACGTCCACTGCCTGCGCCCTATACACGTGTTGCCCGTCCGCGCCTGCGGACGGGCAACCTGCATCCGCTCCGTGATCCTTCTTTGACTGACCGCGTGCGCAGCATGATACTGAGCACGCCTGGGTAGCCGGGTGACGGGACACGCACAACGTGCCACGCGCCCGGCTGAGGATTGTCAACGTTGTGAGGAGCACACGATGGGCACTGAGAAGAATCAAGCGAACACGACACCGATACCGGAACCCCCCGCAATCCCCGCGATTCCGGCTCCGTCGACGTCCGCCGGGGGAGGCGCGGCGTCGACGCCTCCTTCCGGCCGGGGCAAGAAGCGGGCGATCCTGATCGGAATCCTCGTTGGTGTCCTCGCGGTGCTGGTGATCGCCGGCGTGGTCGCGATCAAGGTTGCCAACAGTTCGCGCACGCCCGAGGCCGAGGTGCGCAAGTACCTGGACTTGCTGGCTTCCGGTCAGGCCAGTGCGGCGACCGCCATGGTTGATCCTGGCGTGCCGGACGACCAGCGTCGCTTCCTGACCGACGAGGCCATGGCCTCGTCGACCTCGCTGCTGGTCGTCGAAGACGTGGTCGCCGACGGGAACGAGGACTCCCAGACCCGTCAGGTTTCGGCCACCGTGCAGGTGAACGGGGAGAGCTTCACCCACGCCTTCACCGTCACCAAGGACAAGCCGACGATGGGCGTTCTCAATAACTGGACGGTGAAGAACTCCCTGGCTGCGCAGGTCAGCGTCGACGCGCAGGGATACACCCAGTTCACCGTCGGAGGGGTGAGCGCCGACGCTCCGCGCAAGCTTGTCTCCGGTAAGCCGGCCACGTACTTTTTCTACCCCGGCGTCTACACGTTTACGCCCGTCGCCCCGAGCGAATACGTGAACGTTAACACCAAGACCGTTGCCGTCCTTGACGGCGTCCACGGTAGGTTTGCCAACCATGCCGATGCCGCTGATGTTTCCCTAGAAGCGACCTACAGCGATAAGCTGAAGGAGGCGGCGCTTGAATCCGCAAAGGAATTCCTGAACTCCTGCGCATCCATCCCGGGCAACCAGAATTCTGACTGTCCCTCCGCCCTCAGCAGTGATGCGGTGAGCGCGATCTCCGTCAAGACGATGCCCACAACGCTGGAACCGATGGATCTGGACCCGGGGGTCTTCCAAGGACCAGTCACTTTCGCGGTGACGTACTCCGACAAGTCCACCACACCGGGCACGCGCGACGTCGACACAACGGTGGTCGTCAACGTCCAATTCAGCAACGATGGGCTACTCAAGCTCACATCGGATGGTAAGCCCGACTTCTGGGTTGGTGTATCCCGGTGAAGCCATCGTCGCCCTCCGACCCGTGACGGCGTCCGCGCTGGGTGTTCTCCTCGAACAGATCCATGGCGTGAGAGCCGGTGTCACACGCAGGTTGAATCGAATTTTTGCATGTGAGAAAATTAGAGGGTTTTGTAACCGACAGGCACACCACAGTGCCCGTTCGCGGGCGCGTGACGGAGACTATCACAGTGAGGAGCATCGATGACACAGAACAGCGATGACACTATCCACGGTCTGACGCCTCCTCCCGGCCCCGACGAGGGTTCCGGCGCACCTGCAGAGGCCTTCGAACAGACAATGCTCACGCTGCCCATCGACGCCCCTCCCGCCCCTGAACCGACCGCCGCGGGTCTCCCGCCTGTACCCGAGGTCGGCATTGACACTCCGCCTGCCCCGCACGCGAGTCCATCCCCCGTGTCCCAGCCCGGATCGGCGCTCGCCTTCACTCCCATGTCGCAGGCGAGTCGCCGTCGGATGAAGCGAAGCGTGATCGTGATCGCGATCCTGGCGGTGATCGGCGGCGTGAGTGCTCTCAGCATCATGTTCGCGAACTGGACGCGTACCCCAGAGGCCACGGTCCGCCAGTACCTGGACTATCTGGCCGCCGGCAATGCCGATGCGGCGACAGCGATGGCAGATCCGGGTTTAGCCAATGAGCAGCGCGGATTCCTGACGAACGCGGTCATGGCCTCGGCCAACTCTCGGATCGTCGTTGAAGATGTTGTTGCTGCGCCGTACGGGGGCAACAAGGTCACCACCGTCACGGCCACGATGCAGCTTGACGGAGAACGCTTCACCTATTCCTTCGGTGTGACCGCCGCAAAGCCTACGTTGGGCCTGCTGAAAAACTGGAAGATGCAAAACGCCCTGGTTGCACGCGTGAATATTACCGGCACGAAGGTTTCCTACTTCACGGTCGGCGGGGCGAAAGGGTCGATCAATATCGGGGCTCTCTCGGGCGGCTCGGACTACGTGTTCTACCCGGGGGTCTATACTTTCACTCCAGCTGACATTGGCGACTACATTGACGCTGCGCCCGTAACGGCGCGTGTGAAGGCGGATATGGCCGCAACCAGCAGGGGGGTCGCCAGCACCAGCGTGACGTTGACGGGTGCGTACAACGATGCGTTGGCCTCGGCGGCACTGGATGCTGCCATTGCTCTGACAAACTCCTGCGCGAGCGCCCCCGGCAACACCAACAAGGCATGTCCTCTGAAGGTGCAGTCCACTGATCTGTCGGTGCTGGAGGTCAAGAGCCTGCCTACGTCGTTGCAGCCCGATCCGTTCTGGGATCGAACGTACACGGGTCGGGCAACATTTCGGATCAAGGGTTCGGGGCGCAATAGTAAGGTCGAGGACATTGAACGGACGTTCACGGTGAACGTCAAGGCGGAGGATAGCGGTACGCTTATTCTCGATTCGTCGGGCAAGCCGCAGTTCAAAGTGACCTTCGACTGGTAACAGGTGGGTGGTGTGGGGCTAATGCCTCACACCACCCCTGTTTCTTCATGGTTGTTCTCCAACGTGGTGGCAAGCAGTCGGAGGCGCGCTATGATGGGTTGTTGGTAACTCTGTCACACTGAAAATGGAGCAGCCCACATGAGCAATGATGCACAGGTCACAAGTGCGCGTAGACCCGGTCGACCCAAAGCTGGAAGTGAGGATAAGAAGGCGCGAATCCTTGCAGAAGCGTTGACCCTCTTTTCGACCCGGGGCTTTGCCGCTACCTCCCTGGCAGACATTGCTCGAGCATCGGATATTTCCAAAGCTGGGCTGCTGCACCACTACTCCTCCAAGGACCAGCTGTTGGCAGCCGTCCTGGAAGAGCGTGATCGTCGCACGATGAGCCGTTTGCCCGGAGAGGGCGCCGGAGCAGAGGCTGCGCTCGATGCATGGGTGGAGATGGTGGCCCATAATCAACGGCATCCCGATGGTGTCGCTCTGTATACAGCGATGTCAGCGTCCGTTATCGATGTGGAACATCAGGCCCATCCATGGTTCCGCCACCACTTGATGGCCGCGATTCAGTACCTGGGGGATTCTCTCGAACGGGGAAAAGTGACCGGCGAAGTGCGTGTGGATGCCCCGAGTGAGCAGATTGCACGCAAGCTCGTCGCGCTCTCGGATGGTCTGCAGGTGCAGTGGCTCTGCTCGCGTGCCGATGGTCGGTGTGACGTGGACATGCATTCGGTGACTGCGGGGGTTGTCGCTGACATTAAAGACCGGTGGTTGATTCGTTCGTAAACGAGGTGTGACACTTCCTTGTAGAGACTAGCAAGAATGTATAATGTATCACACTGCGGTGATCTTTCTTGCTGCTTCGGCAGTGTTTAGGGCTTAGGTCCTTCGTTCGGTCGTGTTGCGGCCATGCGCCTGAGCTACAGGCAAGCCTCGCGCGCGTTAGTATAGACAAACCAGCATGCTTCACAATGTCGGGGGTTTGCCGAGCGTGCCCAGCGGCGGCGCTGCACGTGACGCGGAGGAGCCGACACTTTCTCACGCCTGGAGGTCTACGTATGATGAACACCGCTGTTTCCACCCCGCCACTTCACGATGCCAACGCTCGACGATGCCCCGATGACCTATGGGCGCTGGGGGAGCTGGCCGTGGCCCGTGCCCGCCGCTGGGCAGACGAGTCAGCCCACGAGCCGACACCCCAATCGGCCAAGCTCCTGTCCCGCATCCTCTCCGATCCGGACGGTCTGACCTTCACCACCCGATTCGTCGATGACGTAGTGCGACCCGCGGATCTGGATGTGGCCAGCGCAGCCATGAAGCGGCTGTCTGCCGGACGCAAGAACTTCCTTCCTCCGGTTCTTGCAGCTGCGATGGGGCTCGGGGCGACCGCATCGCACCTGGCTCCCCACACTGTGACGACGGCGGCCCGCCGCGTGTTCCGCGAGATCGTTGGCGATCTCGTTGTCGACGCGACGGATAAGGGCCTCGGCCCGGCGCTCGCGCGCCTTCGTAAAGGTGGACACCGCCTGAACGTCAACCTCCTCGGCGAGGCCGTCCTCGGCGAGAAAGAAGCCGCTCATCGCCTGGCTGAGGTGTCTCGCCTCGTGACGCGAGACGATGTTGACTACGTTTCCATCAAGGTCTCCGCTGTAACAGGCCCGCACAACCCCTGGGGTTTCGAGGAGGTCGTCGCCCATGGTGTCCGTGCCCTATTGCCTCTCTACCGCCTCGCCCGCGATCACGGGACCTTCCTGAACCTCGATATGGAGGATTACAAGGACCTCGACCTGACGATCGCGGTGTTCACAGCCATCCTCGATCAGCCGGATATGCGCGGCTACGAGGCCGGTATCGTCCTGCAGGCCTACCTGCCCGACTCGCTCGGTGCGCTCCAGCGCCTCCATGAGTGGGCACGTCAGCGCGTCGATGCTGGTGGCTCGCGAATCAAAGTCCGTGTCGTCAAGGGCGCGAACCTGTCCATGGAGAGGGTGGACGCGCAGATTCACGGCTGGGAGCTCACCACCTGGCCGTCGAAACAGGCGACCGACACGAACTACAAGCGCATGCTCAGTTGGGCGATGACACCTGAGCGTACCCGCGCGATCCGACTGGGTGTGGCCGGACAGAATATTTTCGACATTGCCTTCGCATACGAGCTGCGCGCTGCGCGCGGCGTCGAGGACAGCGTTGAGTTCGAGATGCTCTCCGGTATGGCGACCGGCATCCAAGAGGTCGTACGCCGCGATGTCGGCTCTCTTCTTCTGTATGTCCCAGTCGTCAACCCCCGTGAGTTCGATGTTGCGATCTCCTACCTGGTGCGCCGCCTCGAAGAGAACGCCGCGCCTGAAAACTTCATGTCCGGCGTCTTTGACATCGCTTCCAATGAGGATGTGTTCGCTCGTGAGCGCGATCGTTTCCTTGCCGCGCTTTCCGACGTTGATCCGGACGCTTGCGTACCCGTTCCCAATCGCCGCCAGGACCGTCTTGCTGAACGCGAGGGGGGTGTTCCCGCCGAGCGGGGGAGTCTCGCCGAGCGCGCACATCGTCCCTTCGCTTCCGAGCCTGATTCTGATCCGGCCTTGGCTGCCAACCGGCAGTGGGCGCGCGACATTGCTGCGGCAATTCCGGCCTCGACGCGGGGTGTCGAGGCGGTGCGTGTCGGCGAGCAAGCCTTGGCTACGAACGAAGCGATTGATGCTCTCGTCGAGGCGAGCGCGCGCGCCGCGCACTCCTGGCAGGCTCTGACTCCTGAGGAGCGCGCCGCCGCCCTGCACCGTGTCGGCGATGTCCTGGCGGCGCGCCGAGGTGAGCTTATTGAGGTTGCGGGGTCTGAGGCTGGCAAGACCATCGATCAGGCCGACCCCGAGGTGAGTGAGGCCATCGACTTCTGCCACCACTATGCGGGTGCCTCCTTGAAACTATCCGACGAAGCATACATGGTGGGGGCACGATTCGTGCCGGTCGACGTCACCGTCGTTGCATCCCCGTGGAACTTCCCCGTTGCCATTCCCGTGGGCGGTGTCGCTGCGGCGCTGGCGGCCGGTAGCGCGGTCATCCTCAAGCCCGCACCGCCGGCCAAACGCTGCGCCGCGGAACTCGTCGCTGCATTCCACGAGGCCGGGGTTCCCAAGGAGCTGGTAGCGCTGGCCCCGCTCGACGACGGTGACGTGTCACGTTATCTCGTGACGCACGAGGGCGTTGGCCGCGTCGTCCTAACCGGCTCCTACGACACGGCGCGTCTCTTCCGTTCCTGGAAGCCTGACATGCACCTGTTGGGTGAGACCAGTGGCAAGAATGCCATCATCGTCACTCCCTCTGCTGACCCTGATCTGGCGGTGCGTGACATTGTCCATTCGGCCTTCGCGCATGCGGGGCAGAAGTGCTCGGCTTCCTCCCTGCTGATCCTCGTGGGTTCGGCTGGACGTTCCGCTCGCATTGCGCGCCAGCTCGTGGATGCGACTGCCTCGCTGCGCGTTGGGCTACCGGCATCCCTGGATTCCCAGGTCGGCCCAGTCGTTGTACCCGATGACGAGAAGGCCGTGCGCGGTCTGACGACCCTGGGTGAGGGCGAGCACTGGGTGCTCAAGCCTCGCTACCTGGGCGATGGCTTGTGGACCCCGGGCATCCGCGCGGGCGTGGTACCCGGCAGCGAGTTCCATCTGACCGAATACTTCGCGCCAGTCCTCGGCGTCATGCGCGTTGATACTCTCGAGGAAGCTATCGAAGCTGTCAACCAGGTCGACTACGGTCTGACCTCCGGACTCCAGACCCTTGACACGGACGAGCTCGCGGCGTGGTTGGAGGGAATCGAAGCCGGCAACCTCTACGTCAATCGCGGCATCACGGGAGCGATCGTGCGTCGTCAGCCCTTCGGCGGATGGAAGCGTTCTGCGATCGGTTCGACCACGAAGGCTGGTGGTCCCTCGTACCTGTTGGGCTTGGGTGTCATCGAGGCGGTCCGCGACACTTCTGTTGGAATGCGCGCCAGTCAGCGTGCGCCGCTTGCGTCGGGCGTGCTCGCCTTGTGTGAGTCGGTGCGCGGGCAGCTTTCCGAGGCGGACATGACGGATCTGCGTCGCGCGCTTGCCGCCGATGCCGACGCGTGGGCCTCCGATTACGGTGTTAACCGCGATGTCACCTCCTTGGCATGCGAGCGCAATATCTTGCGCTACCGTCCCACTCCTGTTCTCGTGCGTGCCGGGGGTGGAACCTCGCTGGTAGATACTGTGCGTGTCTTGGCGGCGGGTATCCTCGCGGGTGGGCCCATCGGCCTGTCCGTTGCCGATGACCTTCCGCTGCCGCTGCGTCAGTTCCTGGAGTCCGCGGGTGTTGACGTGAGTGTCGAGGACGACCACACGTGGAATGCACGCCTGGCAGGCGTAGCGACTTCGGGTGGCCTGGGAGTGCGCGTTCGTATCCTCGGCCCGCGCGAAGAGACCTCGGAGCAGCGGTGGGTTCACGCGAGCCGCGCGAGCTGGGGCAGCCCCGATGTTGCCCTGTACACGGGCGCCGTCACGCCGTGCCCGCACTCGGAGCTGGCGCCGTTCCTCCGTGAGCAGGCGGTTTCGATTACGAACCATCGTTTCGGGACACCGCTCGACTTGGCAGCTCAGCTCCTGTAGTGATCGTGTCTCTCGCTGCCCGGTGGAATCTGTGCCCATGAGATTTTACCGGGCGGCGAGGGGTCATTCGTGCGGTTGTGGGGCTGGAGGAGCGGCGATTCAGGTGCCGCAACCCAGCTGTTTTGACTTTTCGTTATCACGGCGCTTAACGTTAATCCTGTCTGGGTAACTATGTGGCGAGAATGTACTCGTTGGTTACGACACGGTGCGCCGCCGCTCAAGACGTCAGGAGTGACACGTGGGTACGAGTCAATACACCACCAACGGAGATTCGTTTGCGCGATTTGGAGGAGACATGTCGAGCCGTGGTACGTCATCGTACGACGGCAGTGTCAGTACGCAGGGTGCGCGTGTCCGCTTGTTAGAAGACGGAACCCTCGCGCAAGCTTCCCCTGGAGGTTTCGGCGGGAAGGATTTTGGTGCTTATCCGACATCTGCGCGCCACAAGCGCCGCTCGGTTGGCATGGTCATCGCCTTCATCGTCGTGATCGTGCTCATCGGCGTGGGCGTGGTTGGGGTTGTTGTTGCCAGATCAATGCGTACTCCCGAGGCTCAGGTTCAGCGCTATCTCGATCTGTTGTCCAGCGGGCAGGCCAGTGCCGCCTCGAAGATGGTCGATCCTGGCATTCCCAGCGAGCAGCGCGCATTTTTGACGGACGAAGTCCTTGGAGCCACGCCCAACCGTTTGATCGTCGAGAAGATCGTCGACATGAATGAGGGCTCGTCGTCCTCTCTGCATCAGGTCAAGGCCACGATGAGCGTCAGAGGAGAGCGTTTTTCGCAGACCTTCCGGGTCGTGAAGAGGGCTCCAACGCTAGGTTTTTTCGATAACTGGGAGATTCGCGATCCCCTCATCACGAGGATCTACGTGACGGGACGCAACGTGGAGGGCATGACCGTCGGCAATGTGCAAGCTACTGCTCCCTTGACGATCGATGGCAGTGTGCGGTGGGCTCTCCTGGCGTTCTATCCCGGCACCTACAACCTGGAACCGGAATTGTCCAGCGAGTACGTCACGGCTGATTCGGTTGAGGTCGTTGCGAAGGGAAACGATGGGCGTCCAGAGGGTTCTGAAGTGATGGATGTTGTGGTGACGACCGAATACACCCAGGATATTCGTGAAGCGGCGCTCGCAGCAATTACGGAGAAAACTCACTCGTGCGTGACTCCTCCTGGGAACCTTGATCGTGACTGTCCGGTTCCACTGCAGAGCCGCAATTTGGCGGTCCTGGAAGTTCAATTCGAGCCTGTCAGTGTCGAGACCGTGGACTATGAACCGAACAAGTTCCAGTCGGATCTCTCGTTTTTGATTCGTCCGAATACGTCGGGTGGTTCGCTCCGGTCAGTGCCGGCAGTCGCGATCGCGTCGCTGAGACTCGACGAATCGGCATCACTCATCCTTGACGCCGACGGTAAACCGACATTCGATGTGAGCATCGAAAAAACGGTTTCCACCGGGTGTTGATCGGAGTGATCGTTTCCATGAATGATCGGCAGCACCGACGCCGATTCGCGTACCTGTGACTGCGGGAATCCGCGCAATGGGCGGCGGGCGGTGTTGTGGTGCCCGCACCGGGTGTGTGGGGTGTACGTGCCCGTACGATGAAACAACCAGCTTCAATACCGGCTGTCCCTCACGATTAGCCTGAAAAGTCGCCCCGCAACGTGTTGTTCGAGGCCCGGTCCCAGCATCGTCGGGGGAGGTATCGGTGGCGCTGGCACGATCGCGCCGCCGATGGGGGTTGGCGGTGACGTGCGCTTGCGTCGCCCGTCATTGTGCTGGCGTGCTTGCGTCGTAGCGCCTCAGACGGAATGCGCCCCATCGGGAGGATTCCACCTGATCGGGTGCGTTCAACCCGTGCGGGAGCATGACGCCAGGGGTAATGGTGGGGGTTTTGCAGCATTAGAAGCCTCCCCTCGGCGTGTCGGCGGCGTGTCGCGCCTCTAATGGTGCAATTCCCCCCGTTTGATGGCGATGTCATCGGCAGGCAAGTCACGCACGGGGTCCCCGTGTAGCGCAATTCCCACCGTTTGGTGGCGGTGAGGCCGCGGTTCGGGGTGGTGAGGTCGCTGTTCGCGGGTATGTGGCGCCCAAGTCGCAGACCACCTCGACGAACAATGGCTGGCATGGGCGTGATGGCCCAGATGTTCTGTGATGCGGGCAACTCCGGGACGCAGTTCACCTCTGCGACCCCTCCGCACCCAGAGCTGGATGGGGGGTTTTGCAGCATTAGAAGCCTCCCGTCGGCGTGTCGCCGGCGTGTCGCGCCTCTAATGGTGCAATTCCCCCGTTTACTGTCGGTGAGGTCGCGCCTCGGGGCAGCGTGGCGCCCAAGTCGCAGACCACCTCGGTAACAAATGCCGACAATGGGGTGTCGTGGGCAAGGTGGTCTGCGTTGTGGGCGCAACGGCGCCTGACCTGGCGTGCCGCTCGCGAACCGCTGACAATGCGCGTTAACCCCGTGACACGCACGCCAACCCCTAGATATGCGCCAGGGCGCCGCCCACGCGCGGATCAGGGGGCCTGCGCCCGCAATAGCGGGTCCACGCGCGAGGTGTCGAACCCACGCGCGAATGAGCGGGCCCACGTGCGCGGCGAGGAACGCAGGCAGCTAGCGCGCTCGGAGCAGTTTCGCATGCAATTCGATTGAATGAACTTTCAACAGTGTCCGCAAACGTTGCAATCCCAACAATATGAATACACAGTGAGACACAGTGTCGGGGGAATTGCATGCGACATTCGCGGAAAGCTCGCCGGGCGGGACTCATGCGCTACCACTCGTAGCACCGCCAGTAGCGCAGCCGGTAGCACCGCCGGTAGCTGCGCCGGTAGCGCAGCCACTGGCACCGCCGGAGGCGCGCCAGTGGCCTGGCACGGTGGATACCGTCGCCGCAAACGACCTGCCCAAGCCTCACCGCGACAGATCAAGGGACCACGCACAGGCTCGCCATGAAACAACCACCTCCAACACCAACTTTCCCGCACCAACACACCAAAAAGTCACCACAAACCAACACGTTTTGTCCATCCTCCACGTTGGCTCCCACCATCTCCAACACCGACTTTCCCACGCGACAAAGCCGAAAAGTCGCCACATAACCAACACGTTATGTCCTTTAACCCCAAGTCGCCACATAACCAACACGTTTTGTCCTTTAACCCAGTTAATCCTCGAGATGAGGACGGCGGGAGGGGCGGCGTGCCTCTTGTCGGCACGAGAGGTTTCCTTGGAGCGACAGGGAAATAATGAACGCCCGCGACGACAGTCGCGGGCGTTGTTCCTCCGCCCGATGGGCGTCGGTTGTGTCCTTCAGATCGCGCGGGCGACCTTGTCAGACTTTAGGCACTTGGTGCACACGTTCAGACGCTTGGGCGTCCCATTGACAAGGGCGCGAACGCGCTGGATGTTCGGATTCCACCGGCGGTTGGTGCGAACGTGCGAGTGCGACACGCTCTTGCCGAAGCCGGGTCCCTTACCGCACACGTCACAAACGGCAGCCACGATGTTCTCCTCGGTATGTCTTCCAGTTCAGTCTTTGGCTCCCCGCGGTCGCGGGAAACGCATCCTTCGGTGCTTGAACCGAAGGCAACCATGACAGAATAGCGGATGATGCGCGCTTTCAACAAGTCGCACGCTGTGCCGTTCATGTCAGGTCGCACACAGCGAAGGTCGTGAGGACAATTGTTAGGGGTTTGAAAGGGAAGCTATGGAACTGAATGCATCGGTGATCATCGCGGCGTGCCGCGCGGGGGCCGAGGAGGCCACCAGGCTCGCGCCTTTCCTTGACGACCTGGACGGCTGGGATGGGGCGGACTGCGACACCGGCACGAATGCGGCAGCGACGATGGCCGCCCTGGCGGCCGCGATGGATTCCCTGGAGCCGCGCGCGCATCTGCGAGTCGCGCTCGAGGTGGCCGTGGAGACCCTGATCCGCATGGGCGTGGGGCACAGCAGCGTTGCCCTGGCCGCCCTGTTCGAGGCGTGGGCGGGGGTCCTGGGGGACGCGGCGCAGGTGACGCCCCTGGTCCTGCGTCGGATGCTCGCCTCCTCCCTTGCGCCGTCCTCCGCCTTTATTGACTGGTCGGATGCGCTGGCGGAGATGCTCGGCGGTGCGGTTCGTGAGCTTGCGGAGCTGGGGCCCACGCTGCCCGAGGCGGAGGACGTCTTCTCCCGCTTCTCCTCCCAGGCGCAGATCGGCCTCGTGGACGCGACGAACGAGGCGACGGGCAGGATCGACCCGGGGGGAGCCTTCATCGCCCTGGTTCTGGCATGCATTGACGCCACCATGCGAGATGACGCCGGCATCCTCCAGTCCTTCACGGCGATGCTCGCTGACCTGACGCGTCGCCATTCGCGGGCGCCCGAACCCGCCTCGCCGCCGCCGGGCCGCGACTTCACTGTCGACATCATCGTCGAGGGCGTCGCGGAGGACTTGCGCGTCCTCCTGGCCCGACTCACAGGCCTGGGGGCGCGCCTGTCCTACGTCGGGCGTGTGGACCTGTTCGGCATGGGGGAGTGGCGCCTTCACGTGGACACCTCCGCTCCGCTGGCTGCGCACCCCACCTCGGGTCAGGTCGTGCGCTTCCAGGTCAGCGACGCGCGCCCGGACGCGCAGATCGGCATCGACGAGCTCGCCGACGAAGGGCTCACTCACCGAGGGGTTCGCCTGCTGCAACGCCGACCGATGCGCAGGGTCGAGCGCGCCCGAGTCATTGCGTGTACGCGCGCCCCCGGCCTCGTCGAGGATTTGGCGCGCGCGGGAGCGGTCGTCTTCCTGAATCCCAGCGCGGTCGATGCAGCCGGGATCGTTTCGGCGGCGGGCTCACGCACGGGCGTCACACTCGTCGCCCCATGCGACGAGGCCAGCGCCGCCCTCGTGGGCACGGTGGCCTCGATGCTGCCAGCGCCCGCCCCGGGCGTTCCCGCGATCCTGCGCGCCGATAGCCGCGACGACCTGGATGTTCTCGCCGTCGCACGCGCTTGCGCCCCGCTGTTCGTGCCGCAACCGGGTGGGATCGAGGCTGTGCCGACTCTGGCCCGTATGCTCCGTGACGGTGCACACGAGGCGCTGACGTCGAGCACCACCGCACCACTGCCTCGTGACGGCGACCCCGAGGGCATTGCTGAGGCCCTGGCCGACGCCGCGCGCGGCGGCGCACACTCGTGGCGTCTGTTGATTTCGCGCGATGACGATGGACCCTACACGGTGGCGACGGTGCGTCAACTATTGTCCACACGCGACGCCTCCTCCGCGATCGACCTGGAAACGTGGGACGGCGGGCAAGCGGGTCCGAGCCTGGTTGCGGGGTGTTCGTTGTGAGCGCCCTCGACATTCCCCTTTCGTTGCGCCTACCGAAAAAAACCGCGAAGAGCCTCAGCAGTGCAGGCGTTCTCACGGTCGGGGACTTGCTGATGGTTGCCCCGCGCCGCTACTACCACTGGGGCAGGCTCACCCCGCTGTCGTCGCTGCGCGAAGGGGAGGACGTGACGATCCTCGCCGAAGTGGTGGGCACACACCTGGTCGCAAATCGCTCCGGATCGGGCGTGCGCCTCGAAGTCAGTCTCACGGACGGCGTGCAGTTTCTTTCAGCAACTTTCTTCGCGAAGAGCAGGTTTAGGCTCGCCCCCATCGAAACGATCTTGTCTCCGGGACAGTCATTTTTGTTCGCAGGCAAAGTGGGAGCGTTCCGCGGTAAGCTACAGCTCACCCACCCCTCATTTGAGGGCGTCGACGGGGAAGACATCGAACGCATCGCCACCCGCCCCATCCCGATCTACCCTTCGACTGGCACGCTGACATCGTGGGCGATCGCTCGTGCCATCGCCATGGTGCTCGACCACTTGGATGAGGCAGACGTGCCCGACGTTGTTCCCGCCTGCGTCCGCGAGCGCTTCCAGATGGACACTTATGCGCGCTCGCTACGCTTGCTGCACCAGCCGGAGACGGACGAGGACTACCAGCAGGCCCGCCGAGCCCTCGCATTTACGGAGGCTTTCATATTGCAGGCGGGTCTCGCGTCACAACGCCTAGGTGCGCGCTCGATCTCCGCCGTGGCGTCCCCCGAGGGGGCACCCCTGCTCGAGCGCCTGGTGCACTCCTTGCCCTTCGAACTCACTCAATCCCAGAATGACGCCGCCCGCCAGATCAGTGCGGATCTGGCAGGTGAAGTACCGATGAGGCGCCTGCTGCAGGGGGACGTAGGTTCGGGAAAAACAGTTGTCGCACTCATCGCATTCCTGCAGGTGAGTGCTGCAGGTCACCAGTGTGCGTTCGTTGCACCCACGGAGGTTCTGGCTGAACAGCACACCGCGTCCCTGCGCGCTTTGCTCGCGCCGCTGGGGCCAGACGCACCCGATGTGCGCCTGTTGACCGGGTCAACGACGCCCGCCGAGCGTCGCGAGATAGCCGCGGCCATGGCCTCCAGCGCACCCCTCATCGTCGTGGGAACACACGCGCTCTTCCAGGACGGCGTGCGCTTCGCTGACCTTGCTCTGGTCGTTGTCGATGAGCAGCATCGCTTCGGAGTCGAGCAGAGAGCTGCCCTACGTGGCGGACGCCAGGACGGCAGAGGTGTCCACGAGATGGTCATGACTGCAACGCCGATCCCACGCACCATCGCGATGACTGTGTTCGGGGATCTGGATGAGACGCGCATGGGTGGTATGCCTGCGGGGCGCGCGCCGATAGCGACCTACCTTGCCGACGCGGCCAACACCGCTTGGGTCGAACGCACGTGGGAGCGCGCAGCTGAGGAAATCGCCCAAGGAAGGCGTGTCTACGTCGTGTGCCCACGCATCGACGCTTCCGACGAGATCGCAGACGTCGAGGAGGAGGGCGCGCGCCCCCTCGCCTCCGTCGAAGAAGTCGCCGCCTACCTGCGTTCCCACCCGGCGCTCGCGGGCGTCGCCGTCCATGAGCTGACCGGTCGCACGCCGACTGCGCTCAAGGGGCAGATCATGGAGGACTTTTCCGCGGGACGCGCCCCGCTGCTCGTCGCCACGACTGTCATCGAGGTCGGCGTGGACGTGCCTGAAGCGACCCTCATGGTGATTCTTGATGCGCAGCAATTCGGTCTTGCCCAGCTCCATCAGCTACGCGGGCGCGTTGGACGCAGTTCGCTACCGTCCCTGTGTATCGCGTTGCACCGTCACGAGCTCACCGATTCGGGATTGGCCAGGCTACAGGCCTTCGCTCGAACGACTGATGGCTTTGAGCTCGCCGAGGCAGACCTGCGCCTGCGCAAGGAAGGTGACGTCTTGGGGGCGGGGCAGTCCGGGTCGGCCACGCACCTGCGATTCTTGTCGGTTCGTCGCGACGAGGCCATTATCCGCGCGTCGAAGAGTGAAGCGGAGACCCTGCTCGCCCAGGACCCGACCCTGTCGGCCCACCCCGACCTCGCCCGCGCCCTGCGGGAAGCCTCAGACGGGCAACTCGAATGGATGCAGCGCTCCTAGTGCTCCCGGTAGGGTAGGGGCATGACCAGAATCGTCGCAGGTAGCGCTAAGGGCCGTACCCTCGCTGTGCCCAAGTCCGGCACGCGCCCCACCTCTGAGCGGGTCCGCGAGGCGCTCTTCTCCCGTCTGGACCATATGAACGTCCTGCATGGGGCCACCGTCCTCGACCTTTTCACCGGTACGGGTGCCCTCGGTCTTGAGGCGCTCTCCCGGGGTGCTGCCCGCGCCACTCTCGTCGAACGTGCATCGGCTGCCGCTCGCGTCGCCACGGCCAACGTTCGCGCGACGGGGCTGCCCGCCCACGTCGTGACCGCTGACGCGCGCACTTACCTTGCCGCCCGCAGTAGCGACGCCCTCGAGGGGGAGGTGGACCTGGTGTTCATCGATCCTCCCTACGACATCGCCGAGGAAGATATGACGGAGGTTCTGTCCGGCCTTGCCCCGTGGATTGGCCCTGATTCGTTGGTCCTCGTCGAGCGTTCCACGCGTGTCCCCCCTCCTTCCTGGCCGACCTTCTTGGTCCTCGAAGACGCGCGCACGTGGGGAGAGACGGTCGTCTACTTTGCGGGTCCGCCCCTGCCAGAGGAACATGAGCGTGGGGACAGTGATGGGTGTGGGGGTGCCCCGGCCTCGTCGGGTGAGGAGCATGACCGGTGATCGCACTGTTCCCCGGGTCCTTCGACCCTTTCACGAATGGTCACCTCGACGTGGCTGAGCGCACCGCCGCGATCGCTGATCGTCTTATCATTGGGGTAGGTGTCAACCCAGCCAAGCGTGGGTTCACCGCGCCGAGGGAGCGCGTCATCCTCATCAAGAAAGCAACCGCACACCTTCCCGGGGTGGAAGTTGTCCTCCTGAACGATGCCACCATGGACGAAGCCCGTCGCTTGGGCGCGACCCTCATCATCAAAGGGGTACGCGGGGCGCAGGACACCGACTATGAGGCTCCTCAAGCGGCCTTCAATCTGGAAGTCGGGGGTGTAGATACGTGGTGGGTTCCCACGCGTCCCGAGCTGGCCCACGTGTCCTCGAGCGCCGTCCGTGAACTTCTCATTCTCAAAAAAGACGTTTCTCGGTATGTCCCACCAGCGGTGGCGCAGTATCTGACGGAGAATAGAAACTGAATCATGCCCGGTGGAACGCAGGAGGGACTCATGGCTGACACGCCCGCAGACAACAACCAGGACGAGTGGAACGAGGAAACCGTCTACGGTCCCTCCACAGTGATCGCCGCCCTCGACCAGATCGAAGACCTCGTCGAGTCCTCCCGTTCCGTGCCCCTGTCCGCCTCCATCATGGTCAATAAGGCTGAAATCCTCGACCTCCTCGACCAGGCGCGCGAAGCCCTTCCCGAGGACCTCGTCGCTGCCGATGCCGTCGTCGCAGACGCTGACGCTGTGCTGGGGCGCGCTGACTCCGCGGCAGAAACACGCATCGCTGAGGCGAACTCGCGCGCATCCTCCACCCTTGATCAAGCTAACGAGCGTGCCGCGCAGATCCGCGCGGATGCTGAGGAAGAAGCTGAACGAATGCGCTCGCGAGCGAATGACGAGGCCACGGCGCTCGTCTCCCAGGCTCGCGCTGACGCGGAGGCCACGATCGCCGACGCGAATGCCCAAGCCGCGCGCATCGTCTCCACCGAGAATATTGTGCGCATGGCTGAGGATCGTGCCCGTGAGATCGTCGCCGATGCCAAGCGCTCCGCCACCTCCCTGCGCGAGGGTGCGGATGACTACGTTGCCTCCTCCCTCGACGAACTCGCGCGTCTCATCGCCGACGTGTCACGGCGCACCGACGCCGGTCGGCGCGCAATTGCTGAGCGGCGCGGTGTCGACGTGACCGATGTGGACCTGTCTCATGAGTGATAAGGCCCTGACTCTGTCCCTGGCGCGCCTGCCCCGCGCGCTCGGGTCCACGCTCCGCGAGGACATCGTGTGGGTGGCTCCGGATGACCTGGGAACCCCCTCCATGTCGGTGACGCCAGGAACCCCCATTGAACTCTTAGTCGATTTGACCAGCGTTGAGGATGGTGTCCTTGTGCAGGTCGCCACCTCCGTTGACCTGGTCGGCGAGTGCGTGCGCTGCCTGGAGGAGGTACGCGAGCACCACGACGTGTCTAGCGCGGAGGTTTACTTTGAGTCCGGTGCCCCCGCCTTGACCGTGTCCGAGGACGATGGCGTGGAGGCCGACGATCTGTTCGTCATTGGCGAGCGTGACTCGATTAATATCGAGACCCAGTTGCGCGACGCCATTGTCACCCTCGTTGACCTGCGTCCGCTGTGCAGTCCCGACTGCGCTGGCCTGTGCGACGTGTGCGGTGAGAAGTGGGCTGACCTGCCCGCCGATCACGAGCACGTTGCCATCGATCCTCGACTGGCCTCCTTGGCATCTCTGCTGGGTGACAATGCCGAGCCGGGGCGATCCTGATGGCCCGCTCGAAGCACCTTCCTGTCCCTCCTCGCACCGACACCGACGCACTCGTGGAGGCGTGGGGCACGCGCATCGACGCACCCCTGTTGCGGCTCGCGCTCGTGCACCGCTCCTACGCGAACGAAGCCGGTGGTATTGCCAACAACGAGCGCTTGGAGTTCCTGGGCGATTCGGTGCTCTCGATTATCATCGCGCAAAAGCTTTACGAGCAGTACCCGGACGTGGCCGAATCAGATCTGTCGCGCATGCGAGCAGCCACAGTCTCACAGCAGCCCCTGGCTGCCGCCGCTCGCCGCATTGGCCTGGGTGATTTCGTTTTCCTCGGCAAGGGCGAGTCCATGCATGGGGGCAGGGAGAAGGATTCGATTCTCTCCGACACATTCGAGGCACTCATCGGAGCCACCTACCTGACCAGCGGACTGGAAGAGGCGCGGCGCGTTGTCCTCGAGCGTCTGCGTTTCCTACTGGTGGATGCTCCGTCGCGTGGCCATCACCAGGATTGGAAGACCCTTCTCGTGGAGTACTCGCAGGCCGAGGGCCTGGGCGAGGTGTCCTACGAGGTGGAGGGAGAAGGTCCCGATCACCGGCGCGTCTTTACCGCGCGCGCTTTCGTGTCTGAACGCCTGGACGCGGTGGGTTCAGGCCAGGCCTCGTCGAAGAAGCATGCGGAGAACGCGGCCGCACAGGACGCGATGAATCGGCTTTCCCCGGAAGAAGAATAAGTACACGAGGGTGTGGACCCTCCTAACAGTTAGTATGAACTCGTGAGTGAAAATACTTCCGCGCGTACGCGCGTAATGATCGTCGACGATCATGAGATTGTTCGACGTGGTATAGCTGAGATCGTTGACCGGGATGACACCCTGGAGGTCGTCGCTGAAGCCGGCTCCGTTGCGGACGCCGTACGTCGCGCTGACCTGGTGCGTCCTGACGTGATTTTGGTTGACCTGCAGTTGCCCGATGGTACCGGCATCGACATTATGACTAGTCTGCGCGCTTCTCATCCGCAGATCCTTCCCGTCGTTTTAACGTCCTTCGATGATGACGAGGCCTTGGCTGAGTCGTTGGAGGCTGGTGCGCGGGCGTATATCCTGAAGACCGTGCGCGGCGCGGAAATTACGGATGTTATCAAGGCTGTTGCTGATGGGCGCGTGTTGCTCGACGAGCGTACCTTGACGCGTCGGCGTGTTGATCACGAGGATCCGACGGCTGATCTGACGCCGTCGGAGCGTAAGGTTCTCGATTTGATTGGTGATGGCTTGTCGAACCGTGAGATTGGGGAGAAGTTAGGCGTCGCAGAGAAGACGGTGAAGAACCACATCACGTCGCTTCTATCCAAAATGGGTTTGCAGCGTCGCACACAGGTGGCGGCTTGGGTGGCAGGGCAGCGGGCTGCCGCGTGGCGTAACTGAATCCTGAGTTCTCCGACGCCCTGTGATGTTAGGTGAGGTGCGTCATTGTCTTTGGTTCATTCACTGATTGTCGGACTTCTCCTTTTGTATTGGGAGAATGCTCGCATACTCAACAGGTGAATCCAACAATCGTGAGAGGGCAAGCCCTGGCGGTGCGGGTTCGTGGTGTCCTTGTGTAACCGCGTGTGCGACGAGCTCCTCGGGGACAACGTGGTTGAGTGCCTAGACCGGCAGGGCGCAACGCGGCCCGTCGCCACGGCCTCGTCGATGGGGATTGAAAAGGGGTTACTCGAGCGGAGCGATCCAGCGAATCCTGGTGCCGATGTTGCCTTCCCCCGCAGTCGCATCGAAGCTGCCGTGGTGGCGTCGCGCTCGTTCAGCCATGTTCGCCAGGCCGGAGTTGCGGGTGCGTGACGGGTCGATGCCGCGACCGTCGTCTGTGATGACAATACGCACTCGACCCGTTTTTCCTTGCCCGGATACGTCGACGGTCACGGTGGCTGCTGTCGCGTGGGCGTGGCGGGCAATGTTGGAAAGACCTTCGCGCACGATGGCGACAACATCATCAGATAGGTCGGGGTCGACGCGCCCATCGAACTCGTCGATGACGATCAACTCATTGTCAAGATCGGAGTTAATTGCTGCCCCGTCGAGGGTGATGACGAGGGAGGGAGCGAAGCCCAGAGCAGAGCGGGTTAGGGAGGACTCGCGACGGATCCGCTCAACGAGTCCGACGGCCTTGTCTCGCTCGCGCAGGTTGTGCACGATCGTTCGGATCTGGCGGACAGCCTCGTCGATGGAAGCTAACGAATCATCTATAAGTGACTCAATGGCCACGGGATCGACGTGGCCGACGCTCACCTTCTGCTTGGCGGCGTCCAAGGCCATGCCGGTCGCGAAAAGTTGTTGGATGGCGAAGTCGTGCAGGTCGCGTCCGATGCGGTCTCGTTCGTCGAGGAGCGCAGCGACGTCCTGGGCGTGGCGGGCGGAGGCCAGTTCGAGAGCGAGCGTCGCCTGCGATGCCAGCGATTCCGCGAGTGAGAGCTCGGAGGAATCGAACTCGGGGGCTCCGATCTGGCGCAGCAGGATGAGCACGCCGGAGGAGACGCCGCGCGACCGTAGGGGGGCGTAGAGAGCGGAGCCGAAAGCAGCCAGCTGGGGTACGCGCATCGTCTGGGCGCGAGACATTGAATCCACGATCATGCCGGTTCCCTCGTGCAAGACACTCATGGCGCGTCCCTCAGGTGGGAACGTGAGGCCCAAGAGACTCGACGCGTTCTTGCCGTCGGTGATTTCTGCTGCCCATGTGTCGCCCACGGACTGTAGGACGATGATGGCGGTGTCCGCGTGGGATACTTCGCGCACGGTCTTGGCGATGAGTTCGAGGGCTTCTTCCTCGTCCGTTCCTTCAAGCATCGTCGTTGTCAGTGACTGTGAGGCGCTAATCCAGCGCGCCGTACGCTTTGAATCCGCGTAGAGGTGGGCGTTTTCCACGACGATGCCAGCAGCGGGTGCCAGGGCTGTGACAACGGCGGCGTCGTCGCTTGTGTAGCCACCAGGTTTGCCCGTCAGGTAAAGACGTCCATAGACCTGTTCGCGTACGAGGACGGAGATGCCTAGGAACGGGGGAGTGGAGTCGGGCAGCTCCAGGTCCGGAGCGTCGCTGGGGGAATTGACGAGGAGCGGCGCGGTGACGGGGATCGCTGTCGTCAGTGAATGAGGCACCGTCGGACCCGGCAGTGAGTCGTGGTGCTCGAGCTGGAGCGTTGTTGCACCCCACGTGTCGAGGACCGACATCGTTGCGTGTGGGGAGGATGTGAAGGCGCACGCCTGGTTAACGAACTTCTGCAGTCCGTCTTTCAGGTCGAGTGAGCCGGTTAGATCGATGGCTGCTTTGAGCAACGTGAAGTCTGTGTCGTTGGGACTCATTGTTCTTCCTGTCTGAGGGCCCACCGGTAGGTCGGCAGGGAACTGAGGACGTCTGTGTGGGTTCCGTGTGCGGCGACGCGTGCGGGCGCGCCGGGTTCGGGTGTCGCGAGGACGAGGACGTGGTCGGCATGCTCGAGTGCGCTGAGTCGGTGCGTGACGACCAGGGTAGCGCGCGTTGGCGAGTGGGTGAGCAGAGTATTCATGAGCCTGTCAGCGGTGGTCGCATCGAGGTGTTCGGCAGCCTCGTCGATGGCCATGATTGGTGCAGGTGCAGCGAGAGCGCGGGCCATCAGGAGGCGACGACGTTCACCGCCTGACACTGTGGTGCCGCCCGACCCGATGAGGGTGTCGATTCCATCGGGCAGGGAAGCAATCCACTGTTCGAGGCCGGCGCGAGCGAGGAGGTTCACGGCCTCGTCCCGCGAGAGGTTGGCGCGGGCGACGCGCAGGTTTTCAAAGATGGAGGTCGCGAAGACATGGGCGTCTTCGGCCGTCATCGTGATGTTGGAGGCAACCTGGTCACGACTCGCTCTCCATGCGGGGACACCGTTGATGAGGGCTTTACCAGACTTGGGGGGAATCACACCGGTGAGGGTCGCCAGCAGGGTTGTCTTTCCGATACCGGAAGCGCCCACGATCGCCAGGGAATGTCCGGGTTGCACAGAAACAGAGATGCCGGTCGCCAGCGTGGGACCCCCCGGCCAGCCGATTGACAGGTCGCAGGCTTCAACGATCGGCGGGCCTGCTGGGATGTCGTGGGTGGCAGATGGGATCTCGTCGCGCAGCAAAGCGCAAATGCGTTGGGCGGCTTGCGCGCTGCGCACCAGTTGTGAGGCGGCGGGGGCAAGCTCGGCTACCCCCTCGAAGGACGACAGCGGAATCAGGACGATGACCGCGAGAAGCACCTCGGCCAGGACCCCGGAGGTAGTCTGAGGGACGCCAATGAGGATCGCGCCAATGACGCCGGCGCCCATGGCGCACACGTCGAGTCCACGCGCAAGCGCGGAGAGTTTCGCGGAGCGTGCGATCGCGCGGGCCAGATCCGTCTCGGCCTCGTCGAGTGATGCGCGCGCGTGGGGGAGCGTCCCGGCCAGGGAGAGTTCGGTGGCACCTTCTAGTACAGCTAGGGTCGTGGACGCGATGTTAATTCGCGCCTGGGAACCCAGCGTTTCCGCCAGGCGTACCGAGCGGGCGACGAGGGAGGGCGCCACGATGCCAGACACAATGAGGCCAAGCGCGAGGACCAGTCCTGCTGCGGGCGACATGACCGTGACGACACCGACCGTCCCAATGCCGACTACGAAGGCAACCAGCGAAGGCAGGAGGGTCCTGACCACTACGTTTCCAACCTCGTCCACGTCAGAGCCTGCGCGCGTCATCAGATCGCCGCGGCGAATACCAGACAGGGAGGCTTCAGACTGGTGACACAAGCGGTCGTAGAGGTTGGCGCGCAGGGAATCCATGCCGTCGAGAGCAACCCTGTGCGAGGCTAATCGCGACAGGTAGCGAGCGAGGGCGCGAGAGACACCGAAGAGCCGCACCGACGTGGCTGCGACAGTCAGATAGAGGACGGGCGGTTGCTGGGAGGCGCGCGCTATCAACCATGCGGCGGTGCCGCCCAGGGCGATGGCCGAACCGAGCGCAGTGACGCCGAGCAGTACGGACAGGGCAAATCCCGGGCGTGACACGTCAAGCATGGAGATGCAGCGGCGCAGCGCAGCGGATTCGGAGCGGGTCAGGAAGAGCCTCATGCGACTATCGCCTCGTTTGCAGATGCCACGTCAATGATCTGGTCGGCGACCTCAATGATGGCGCTACGGTGGGCGATGACGATGACCGTTGCACCCCTGGCGCGCATGGCGCGAATAGAGCGCACGACGGTTTCTTCGCTAACAGCATCAAGGTGGGCGGTGGGTTCATCCAGGACGACGATCTGGGAGCGTGCAGCGAGCGCGCGCGTCAGTGCTAGGCGCTGGCGTTGGCCGACGGAGAGGCCGACGCCTCCGGAGCCGATGGTGGTGTCCCACCCGTGGGGTGTGGTCGACAGGACGGCGTCGAAGCCGGTGGCGTGCGCAGCATCCTCCAGGTCTGGAGTCCGAAGTCCCCCCATGTTGTCCAGGATCGTGCCGGGGACGAGCGTGGGGGATTGCGGCACCCAGGAGATGGAGGAACGCCAGGAGACTGGGTCCACGTCGGCGAGGTCCAGCTCGTCACTTTGTTGGTTCGAGGCCTGGGGGCGTAGACGGATTTGGCCGACATCGGGGGTAACGTCTGCGAGGAGGCATGCGACGAGCGTCGATTTTCCTGCCCCCGAAGGACCGGCGAAAGCAGTGACGGTGCCCGGGCGGATCACCCCGCTCGTGGGCGCGGGACCCCACGCTCCGCGAGCGTGCACGCCGACGCCGTTGAGCACAATGTCGGTGGCACTCATGTCCGGGCAAGCGGTGGTCCCCGGGTGCGCCGTGTCATCGGCCTGTTCGATGATGTCAAAGGCTGCGCGCGAGGCTGCAACCCCGTTAGCCGATGCATGGAACTGGGCACCCACCTGGCGCAGCGGTTCGAAGACTTCGGGGGCCAACATGATGACCGCGAGGCCGTGGAACAGGGATATGTTCCCAAATACCAGGCGCATACCGACTTCGACGGCGACCAGGGCAACCGACAGGGTTGTGAGGAACTCCAAAACTGCTCCGGAGAGGAATGCGACGCGCAGGGTCGCCATCGTCGCCTTGGTGTTTGCCTTGCCGAGTGCGCGAAGGTGAGCACGCGGTGCCTTCTCGCGCCCGAGGGCCCTCAGGGTCGGAAGTCCCGACATGAGATCCAGCAGCTGGGCTGTCAGGCGTTTCATGGTCTCCAGTTTGTCCTGGGACGCCGCCTCGGTGAAACGACCGATGAGGATCATGAAGATCGGGATGAGAGGAAGGACGAGAAGAGCGATGAGAGCAGACCAGAAGTCCAGCAGGAGAATAACGCCCAGTGCCGCTGGGGTGACGGTGCAGACAAGTACCAGTTGAGGTAGGAACGACACAAAGTACGGGCGCAGGTCTTCGAGGCCGGTCGACAGGAGTGTCGCGGTCTGTGCGCTGTTGGTTGCCCTCCAGCGTGGTCCCAGGGCAATAGAGGCGTTGATGACGCGTTTGCGCAGTTCGATAATGGCGTTGGTAGCGGCGCGTGCAGCAATTGCCTCGCGTCCCGCAACGACCATGGCGCGCAGCGCGAATACAGCCGCGACACCAGCGATGGCGGGAAGAATATCAGTCAGTGTGGCGGAACCTGAGACGACCGGGGAGAGAGCAGCGGAAATAAGCAGCGCCTGGGCGAGCACCAGCAGGGCCGTAACCGTTCCCAGGAGTGCGGTGAGCGCGATAGGGGTGCGAGCCGAACGGGCATAACGCAACAAACGAGGATCAAAGGGACGCACGGATACCATTGTGCCCCAAAACCTACCGTTATGGGTCGAAGGTCCCCGGCCTCGTCTTGGCACGTACACAACTGCGCCCGGCTCCCGCAGAGGGTACCGGGCGCAGCGCAGCGAATCAATCAGTCGGCGAGGAAGTTTTCGCCCAGACGGATCTTCTTCATGAGCAGGCCAGTCTTAGTCGTCACGTCCTCCGTGCCCACGCGGGAACGGAAGGTCCAGTAGGACCACAGGACATAGGCCAGGACGATGGGCAACAGGCACACGGTCACGATCGTCATGACGGTGAGCGTCGCGGTTGTCGACGAGGCCTGTTCGATCGTCAGCGAGTACGCCGGGTTGATCGAAGACTTCTGGACGGCGGGAGCCATCGATGCGAAAACCCATGCAACTGTGCCAGCGATCGCCACAGAGGAAGCCGCGAAAGATAGGCCCTCACGGCGCAACGTGGACTGCGAGAGCACTGTCGAAACGATGATCGCCAAGGCTGCGACCACGAGCGGGACCCACGCCAGGACGTTCGTCGTGTAGGCGAACTGGCCCCACACGAGCCACGCGGCGGCCAGCACGGTCGCTGCGATCGTGGCGGGAGCGGCGATAGCGTTCGCACGATCGCGGACCTCGCCCGTCGTCTTCAGAGCCAGGAACTGTGCGCCGTGAGCCAGGCACACCGCCAGGACGGCCAATCCACCCAGGAGCGTGTAGGGGGTCAGTAGCGAGAAGAAGCCGCCCGTGAGCTGGTGGGTCGCGCTCGCCAGCGATTGATTGACCAGGGTCGGGTCGACGACGGTGCCGGTGGCGACATCAACGACCTCGATGTGCATGCCCGCAACGAAGTTAGCGAATGCGACGCCCAACAACAGGGGGACAAGCCACGCGCAGATCGTGTGGGCCCAGTCCCAGGTGCGGCGCCACTTCTCGGTGGCCACCTTCGAGCGCCACTCGAGCGCCATGATGCGGATAATCAGGCAGACAAGAATGAGGAACAGAGCAAGATACATGCCGGAGAACATGGTTGCGTACCACTCGGGGAACGCCGCGAAGGTCGCCCCGCCGGCGGTCAGCAGCCACACCTCGTTGCCGTCCCAGTGGGGGCCGATCGTACGCACCATCTGCGTGCGTTCACGATCGCCCTTGGCTGCGAAAGGAAGGAGCATGCCGACACCGAAGTCGAAGCCTTCGAGGATGAGGTAGACCGTCCACAGAACGGCGACGAGGATGAACCACAGAATTGACAGAGTCATGATCGTTGTTCCTCTCTCAGTATCCGAAGGACAGATCGGTCGGGGCCTCGTCCTCGGCCTTGTCGGCCTTGGAAGAGTGGATGCCCTCGAGCGCATAGCGCTTCATGAGGACGAACCACATGACGCCCAGCACGCCGTACAGGAGGGTGAATAGAACGAGGGAGGTGAGCACCTGTCCTGCCGGGACGTTGGGGGAGATACCCACCTCGGTCATCATGGCGACGGAACCAAGGTCAGAACCCGTGGCCATCGCCTGCAGGTTCGGAACAACAACCCACGGCTGGCGACCCATCTCAGTGAAGATCCAGCCGAAGGACGCGGCCAGGAAAGGTAGCGGAATGTTGAGGACCGCGAAGCGACCCAGCCAGGTGTTCGACGAGGTCTTTCCGCCGCGGGTGGCCCACAGGCCCCACGCCGCCAGCAGGAAGGCCACCATGCCCAGAGCGATCATGAATCGGAAGGACCAGAAGGTCACCATCTGTGGGGGACGGAAGTCGTACTGCGCGGCGTCGCCGTACTTGGCGGTGAAATTCGAGTCGGAGTTGAGCAACTCCACCATGTGCTCCTGGATGTCGGCGACGCCCTCGGAGGTAGCTGAGAAGGAGTTGTGGGACATGAAGGAGGCGACGCCCGGGACCTTGATGAACTGGGTCGGTTGCGTGCCGTCCTCACCCAGGGGGCAGGAACCGAACTGGGCGACCGTGAAGGCGGCTCCTTCGGTGTCGACGCAAATACCTTCGGCGGCGGCCATCTTCATCGGCTGTGCCTTGACCATTTCCTGGCCCTGAATGTGACCGGTCGCAACCGTGCCAATGCCGCCGATGAGGACGACGATCAAGCCGAAGCGGGCGATGGGACGCCACACGTCGCGAGCCTGCGCCACGGCCTCGTCGCTGCCCTCACGGGAGGCGCGTACCATCCACCAGATGGCCAGGCCAGCCACGAAGGAACCGGCCACCAGCCAGGCGGACGTGATGACGTGAGAGTACTCGGACAGGTAAACGCCCGAGGTAATGAGTTTAAGGAAACCGCCGGGACCGTCGAGCTCGGCGCGACCGGTGTCAGGGTTGAAGCGGGCGCCCACGGGGTGCTGCATCCATGCGTTGGCTGCGAGAATCCAGGCAGCTGACAGCATTGTGCCGATGGCGACGCACCAGATGGTCACCAGGTGAAGGCCTTTCGATAGGCGCCCCCATCCGAAGATCCACAGTCCCAGGAACGTGGACTCGAGGAAGAAGGCGAGGAGGGCCTCGACAGCTAGAGGAGCTCCGAAGATGTCACCGACGAAGCGGGAGTACTCTGACCAGTTCATACCGAACTGGAACTCCTGGACGATACCGGTGGCGACGCCTAGCGCGAAGTTGATAAGAAGGAGCTTGCCGAAGAAGCGGGTTGCTTGCAGCCAGTATTCCTTGCCGGTGCGGTGCCATGCGGTCTGCATGATCGCGACCAGCAGGGACAGGCCGATCGTTAGCGGTACGAGGACGAAGTGGTAGACGGTTGTGATACCGAACTGCCATCGTCCGACCGTGACCGCGTCGAGCGCTGTTTGCGCGAGGGTCATGATGGGACCTTCCCGTGTGGGGATGAGAAATCGATATGCCCCGTGACGAAGACGTTAGGACCTACGTCACGGGCTGGCTTTAATGTAGCTCAAAAGACAGAAACGGAGCGCTTGAAATGCCGGTTATGTGATGGTTTTGTGACATATGTGTCCGAATATTTTTGATGGACTTGTCCGACTGATTATCTGGGTGTGATGTTGAACCTGTCGCCCATCGGGAGATGGTGCCTAGTCTTGTGAGACAATTAGGGTGAATGGATGTCGCGGGCGTGCCCCCGCGATGAGAGCCGAGCGATGATGTGCCGCCGGCACCTGCGCACCTGCGCTCCACTAGGTTTCCGCCCCCCGCGGGCGATGAAAATAGGGTGCGTCCCGGCATGGGGCGCGCGCCCACCATTGGAGAATCGTGACAACCGAATCAACTATGCCCGTGGCTCCTGCCGCGTCGCTTTTGTTCCAAGCACCCGTGTTCCAGGCCGCCCCCGAAGTGGCCACGCCTATCGTCGGCGAAGGATCCGAGCCTCAGCGTCGGCGTGCCTCCACCGCCCCCGAAGAGGAATCGGCTCCACGTGAAGAGACCTCCAAGCGTCGCCGCCGTTCCAAGAAAACGGAGGAGGCGCCGGTGGCCGCCGAAGAGGATGTTTCCGCCGGTGAGGGCGAGGAAACCCCTGTCGAGCCAAAGACTCGGCGCCGTCGTCGCCCCAAGAAATCCGACGAGGCCTCGGCCGCTTCCGAAGACAACGCCGAGAAAGCGAACGTAGCCTCACGCGAGACCGACTCAGTCGACGAGGAGGACTCCTCAAGTCGTCGTCGCCGCCGTCGCCGCGCACGTTCGGCTGCTTCGTCCTCGTCCGAAGAAAACTCCGATCCGGTCGATCAGGTGCAGGCTCTGAAGGGTTCAACCCGTCTGGAGGCCAAGAAGATGCGCCGTCGTGAGGGGCGTCGCGAAGGCCGTCGCCGCCACTCGATCTCCGAGTCCGAGTTTTTGGCTCGCCGCGAGTCCGTTGAACGCACGATGGTCATCCGCGACCAGGACGGCCTGGACCAGATTGCGATCCTGGAAGATGGCCTACTGGTTGAGCACTACGTTGCGCGGCGTACCCAATCCTCGATGGTTGGCAACATCTACCTGGGTCGCGTTCAGAACGTCCTGCCGTCGATGGAAGCCGCGTTCGTTGATGTTGGCCGTGGTCGTAACGCTGTGCTCTACGCCGGTGAAGTTAACTGGGATGCCGTCGGCATGGAGGGCAAGCCTCGCCGCATTGAATCCGCGCTGAAGTCCGGGGACCCCGTCCTCGTTCAGGTGACGAAGGATCCAATCGGACATAAGGGCGCCCGCCTGACCTCTCAAATCACTCTGGCGGGACGCTACCTGGTCCTCATTCCCGGCGGCTCCATGATGGGCATCTCCCGCAAGCTCCCGGATAAGGAACGTGCCCGCTTGAAGAAGATCCTCAAGGCCGTCGTGCCTTCCGGTTCCGGCGTCATCGTGCGTACCGCCGCGGAAGGTGCGACGGAGGAACAGATTCGCGACGACGTCGCGCGCCTGAACCGCCAGTGGGAGGACATTGAGAAGAAACGTACTTCCACGAAGAGCGCTCCAACACTGCTGCGCGGTGAGCCAGAGCTTGCTGTGCGCGTCGTGCGCGACATCTTCAACGAGGACTTCTCCAAGCTCGTTATCGAGGGGCGCGACACCTACGCGACCGTCAAGGAGTACGTGGATGAACTCAGCCCCGAACTCTCCGATCGCGTCGAGCAGTGGGTGGGCACTCAGGATGTGTTCCATGCGCATCGCATCGATGAGCAGCTCGCCAAGGGCATGGATCGTAAGGTCTGGCTGCCCTCGGGTGGTACCCTCATCATCGACCGCACCGAGGCGATGACCGTCATCGACGTCAACACCGGCAAGTTCATCGGGGCCGGCGGTACTCTCGAGGAGACGGTTACCCGCAACAACCTGGAGGCGGCCGAAGAGATTGTGCGCCAGCTGCGTCTACGCGACATCGGCGGCATCGTTATCATCGACTTCGTCGACATGGTGCTCGAGTCGAACCGTGACCTCGTGCTGCGCCGCCTGGTGGAGTGCCTGGGCCGCGACCGCACGCGCCACCAGGTCACCGAGATCACCTCGCTGGGGCTCGTGCAGATGACACGCAAGCGCGTGGGTGAGGGGCTGGTCGAGGCCTTCTCTACCCCATGCGAGGCATGCGAGGGTCGCGGATTTATCGTGCACCATCACCCCGTTGAAAACTCTGGATCTGATTCGTCGTCGAAGTCTTCTAATAAGGCTTCGAAGAAACAGCAGAAGAAGACGGAGAGCCACCATATCGAGGATCGTGTGGATCACGAGCGCGCGAAGGAAGCCCTGAGCGCCATCGCCGCTGCCTCAACCCGTAAGGATGACGAGGCCTCGGCACGCAAGGAGGGGGCCGCCCAGAAGCGTTCCCCTCGCCGTGTGCGCGCCGAGTCCGGTGACGTGACATCTGCCCAAGAGGTGAACACACCAGTAACCGACCAGTCCGCATCGAAGGATAACGCGTCGGACGCTCCCGATGTTCAAGTACCCGCGGATCCTGATGCGCAGACCGCCATGGACAGCGGAGTGAAGCGTCCTCGTCGTCGCCGTCGCGTTGCGGAGACAACACCGATGCCCGACCTTCCGATCTACATTGACCTGCCCGATCCAGTTGAGTCTGCAGATCAGGTGCCGGTGCCGCTCAAGGATGCTTCCGACATTCAGCTGCCCGAGCAGCATGAGAAGGCACCTGCTACCCGCAGGCGCACTACCCGCAAGGTAGCCACGGCCTCGTCTGCTGAACCAGCTGAGGCTCCTGCTGTACCTGCTGAGCGTCACGTCGAGGATGATGCATCTACCGCCGAGGTCTCACCTGCCGAGGTTTCTGCCCCGCAGCTCCGCCAGGATCCCACGGCGCGCAAGGCTCGCAAACATCGCGCGGTCGCTTCCACAGGCATTGTTGAACCCGAGGCTGCCCCCGCCCCGATCGTTGTCGAGCTACCCGCCCGCGCCGAGGTTGTTGAGTCGTCCATCCCGACGCTCTCGACCGATGACATCCGGCTGCCGGAAGCGTCCGACCAGCCACGGGCCAAGCATCGCCGCCGCGTCGTGTCAACGGGCATCGTGGATGCGGGATAGTTTTTCTGGGAGAGAGGGATGACCGGATGGCCTTCCCTCTCTCGTGGGGGTGTGGAATCGCACAGCTATTCCGCCAATTCGTCAGTCGTGCCGGGTTGCACTCGGGCGCGTCAATCAGCTAGATTTGATCGTCGGCGCAACAAGCGCCAACGGGATCATGAGAACTTCGCAAGTCCTCGGCAGTTTCGAGGCGAGATCCCGGTTACGAATACGAGAAGAGATGAGCTCCAACGTGGTCTACGCGATCGTCAAGGCTGGCGGCCGGCAGGAAAAGGTGTCCGTCGGTGACGTCGTCGTCGTCGACAAGCTGGCAGAAGAAATCGGTTCGAGCATCGAGCTCCAGCCGCTGATGCTGGTGGATGGCGACGCCATCACTGTTGACGCAGCCAAGCTGGACAAGGTTTCCGTCAAGGCTGAGGTTGTCGACTCGGCCAAGGGCCCCAAGATTTCCATCATTAAGTACAAGAACAAGTCGGGCTACCGCAAGCGCCAGGGACACCGTCAGAAGATGTCGGTCGTCAAGATCACCGAGATCGCCTGAACCCGACGTTCCTACGAGCAGAAAGTAGCAACTGATGGCACATAAGAAGGGCCTTGGTTCCTCCCGTAACGGTCGCGACTCGAACGCACAGCGCCTCGGCGTGAAGCGTTACGGCGGCCAGCTAGTTAACGCTGGTGAGATCATCGTTCGTCAGCGCGGCACTCACTTCCACCCGGGCGACGGCGTTGGCCGTGGCAAGGACGATACCCTATTCGCCCTGCGCGCGGGTGCGGTCGAGTTCGGTCGCAAGCGCGATCGCAAGGTTGTCAGCGTTTCGCCGGTCTCAGCCTGAGACCGAGCGCACGAAGGGCGTCCGGCGTTGCCGGGCGCCCTTTTCACTATCTTTCTTGGCAGGAGGAGTTCCAGTGGCAGACTTCGTGGACCGCGTGACTCTGCACGCGGCGGGTGGTCACGGCGGTAACGGCGTCGCCTCGATTAAACGTGAAAAGTTCAAACCGCTGGCAGGCCCCGACGGCGGGGATGGCGGTAATGGTGGTTCAGTCATTCTGGAGGTCAGTGAGCAAGAAACAACGCTGCTGAACTATCACCGTAAGCCTCACCGTCGCGCTGACAACGGTACGCCAGGCATGGGTGATTTCCGTCAGGGTAAGACAGGCGCGGACATCGTCCTACCGGTTCCCGAAGGAACGGTTGTGAAGTCGATGTCGGGTGAGCTACTCGCTGACTTGACGGGTGTGGGTGCGCGCTTCGTGGTCGCCGAGGGCGGTCGTGGAGGTTTGGGTAATGCTGCGCTGGCGTCCAAGGCCCGTAAGGCTCCCGGTTTTGCTCTGCTGGGCGAGCCGGGTGAGGAACGCGATGTGATCCTCGAGCTCAAGTCCGTCGCGGATGTCGCCCTCGTCGGTTTTCCTTCGGCGGGCAAGTCTTCGCTGATCGCCGCCCTCAGTTCGGCGCGCCCGAAGATCGCTGATTATCCTTTTACGACCCTCGTGCCGAATCTTGGCGTCGTGTCGGCGGGGGATACGCGCTACACGGTCGCCGACGTTCCCGGCCTGATCCCCGGCGCGTCCCAGGGACGAGGCCTGGGCCTGGATTTCCTGCGTCACATTGAGCGCTGCGCCGTCATCGTGCACGTCCTGGACACGGCCGCTTTCGAGACCGACCGCGAGCCCGTGGAGGATCTGCGCATCATCGAGGCCGAGCTGGCCTCCTATCAGGGCGACCTGACTCAGGTCGAGGGCTACGTGCCGATCATGGAGCGCCCCCGCGTCATCGTCCTGAACAAGATCGATATTCCCGACGGGCGAGACCTGGCCGAGATCACGCGTCCCGACCTCGAGTCGTTCGGCTGGCCGGTCTTCGAGGTGTCCGCCGTGTCCCATGAGGGACTCAAGCAGCTGTCGTTCGCGTTGGCAGCCATCGTCGAAGAGGAGCGCGCGAAGCGCCCCGCCCTCGAGGCCGCTCGCCCCGTCATTCGCCCCAAGGCGGTCGGGCGCAGCGTGGAGATCACGGTGCGCAAGACCCGCAAGGATGGGGAAGAGGTCTACCAGGTGCGCGGCGACAAGCCGGAGCGCTGGGTGCGTCAGACGGACTTTTCTAATGACGAGGCCGTGGGATACCTCGCGGATCGCCTGAACGCCGCGGGCGTAGAGGACGAGCTGATGAAGGCTGGTGCTTTCGCCGGTGACACGATCGTGATCGGTGATTTGGATGGTGGTGTCGTCTTTGATTGGGAGCCGACACTGACAACTGGGCCTGAGCTGCTTGGCTCGCGTGGCACCGACCTGCGTTTGGAGCGCAATACTCGACCGAGTCGTAAGGAGCGTCGCGAGGTGTACCACCAGGTCATGGATGCTAAGAGTGCGGCTCGCGACGAGTTGTGGACCGAGCGCGAGGCCGGCCATTGGACGGATGCATCGGATCAGTCATGAGCGGAGTGTCCGGCGCGCACCGTATCGTCGTCAAGATTGGGTCGTCGTCCCTGACACGCGAGGACGGTGGTCTTGACCTGAATCGCATCGATGCTGTTGCACGCCTCGTGTCTCGCTGGCGTGGGCACGAACGCGAGGTCGTCATTGTTTCCTCCGGCGCTGTCGCTGCAGGTCTCGATCCGCTTGGTTTTTCGTCCAAGCCGAAGGATCTGCCGAGCGTGCAGGCTGCAGCTGCGATGGGACAGGGGCTCCTCATGGCGCGTTGGACGGCAGCGTTCCAGGCCCATCACCTGGACGCTGCTCAGGTCCTGCTGACAACAGATGATGTCATGCGTCGCGACCACTACACGAATGTGCGTGCTGCCTTGACACGCCTTCTTGGCCTCGGTGTTGTACCGATCCTGAACGAAAACGACGCTGTCACCACCCGTGAGCTGCGCTTCGGAGACAATGACCGCCTCGGAGCCTTGATCGCGCAGATGATTCAAGCCGACGCGCTGGTGCTCCTCACTGATGTTGACGGCCTGTACACTGCGCCCCCGGATCACCCCGGCTCCCAGCTGATCGAGACAGTTACCGGCGCGGATGACCTGATGAGCGTCCTTGTGACCGGCGCAGGTTCGCGCGTGGGCACGGGCGGCATGGCGACGAAGGTGCAGGCCGCAATGCTGGCGACCACCAGCGGTATCGGCGTGCAGCTCGCCAACGCGGATGCTCTTCAGGCGGTGCTGGCGGGTTCGTGCGTGGGCACGTGGTTTGAACCTTCCCACGAGCGTCCGGCTTCGCGCCGCCTCTGGATCGCTCACGTGGCTCCCTCACGCGGCGAGATTGTTGTCGATGAAGGCGCTGCGCAGGCAATTACGGTTGGCAAGAAATCATTGTTGGTTGCCGGCGTGCGCGCCGTACTGGGACACTTCGACGCAGGCGACGTCGTGGATGTTGCCTGTCCAACAGGCCTCGTTGCGCGCGGCCTCTCGGGGTATGACTCTGACACGCTGTCCGAGATAGCTGGTTGTGGCACTGTGGAGCTGGAGGCTGCGGGTCACGAACACCCCAGGCCGGCGATCCACCGCGACGATCTTGCGGTGTTGGGCGACGCATTTTCGACGATGAGTACAGACTGAGACGGTCCGATCCCCCCTCGTGTGACATGATGAACGGGTGGATACTGCTGCAGATATTTCCCAGGTGACGGATGCCGCACGTGAGGCGGCACGCCTCCTCGCAAACGCAACGACTCATGCGAAGAACCGGGGGCTCGAGGCCATCGCGGCGGCTCTTGTTCAGCGCACCGACCAGATTCTGTCTGCGAACGCCGAGGACATGGCGCGTGGTCGCGCGGAACAGATGAGCGAGGGGCTACTGGATCGTCTGGCGCTGACCCCTGAACGCATTCGAGGCATCGCCGCGGCTGTTTGCGAGATCATAGCCCTGCCTGACCCGGTTGGCCAGGTTGTGCGTGGAATGCGCACAGACATCGGCCTGCGCGTCACCCAGGAGCGCGTTCCCCTGGGTGTCGTCGGCATCATCTACGAGGCCCGCCCCAATGTCACCGTCGACGCCGCCACCCTGGCGCTCAAGGCAGGCAACGCTGTGATTCTGCGCGGTGGTAGCGCAGCCCAGTCCTCGAACCACGTGCTCATCGATGTGTGCCGTGACGCTTTGACTTCCGTTGGTTTGCCCGCCGATGCGATTCAGACGGTCGACCGGTGGGGGCGCGCGGGTGCCCGGGCGATGATGCGGGCGCGCGGACAAATCGACGCACTCATTCCCCGCGGGGGAGCGGGCCTCATTAACGCCGTCGTCGAACAGTCGCGTGTCCCCGTCATCGAGACGGGCACTGGCAACTGTCACCTGTACGTCGACGCCTCTGCGGATCTCAACGCTGCCGAAGCAATCGTCATGAACGCGAAGACACAGCGTGTGGGAGTGTGTAACGCGGTGGAAACCTTGCTGGTCCACGCCGACGTGGCACCGCGTTTCCTGGTTGCGGCGATCACTCGCCTGACCGCCGCGGGGGTGACAATCCACGCCGATGCTGCCACCCGCGCCATCGTCGATGGCCAAGCTTCCATCGACTCGGAGATGATCGTGGAGGCAACGAAGGTCGATTGGGAAACCGAATACTTGTCGATGGACTTGGCTGTGCGCGTCGTCAGCGGCGTCGAGGATGCAACTGCGCACATCCGCCGCTACTCGACCGGTCATACTGAGGGCATCGTCGCGTCCGACGTCGCCGTTATCCGCGCCTTCCGGGAGGGAGTCGATGCTGCTGCTATCGCTATTAACGCCTCGACCCGCTTCACTGACGGTGGCCAGCTGGGGCTGGGCGCCGAAGTGGGTATCTCGACGCAGAAGCTACACGCGCGCGGACCTATGGGCCTCGCCGAGCTGACCACGACCACGTGGATTTACGAGGGGGAAGGAACCGTTCGCCCGTGAACACGCAGGAGCAAGAATCAGCACAGGCCTCGAACGAGGAAGAGATCGAGAGGACCACCGAGGCGACCGCGGGCGCAACAGCAGCCCCAGCCTCGCCCCAGCACCCACCGCGCGCCCTTCGTCGGAGGCGGGCAATCGGCATCATGGGTGGCACCTTCGACCCTATCCACCACGGGCACCTCGTTGCCGCCTCCGAAGTCATGGACGTGTTTGGACTCGACCAGGTCGTGTTCGTTCCCGCTGCCTTGCAGCCCTTCAAAGCGGGACGACGCGTCACTTCGGCTGAGCACCGCTACCTGATGACCGTCATTGCGACTGCCTCGAACCCGCGTTTCGCGGTTTCCCGCGTGGACATCGATCGCGGAGGCACAACTTTCACGATCGACACACTCGCGGACCTCGCCACGGAGTACCCGGATTCGGACTTCTATTTCATCACAGGCGCCGACGCCCTGGCGCAGATCGCGCAATGGAAGGACGCCGAGAGGCTCTTCGAACAGGCGCACTTCATCGGTGTCACCAGGCCGGGGCATGACCTCTCGGATTCCCCCTTGCCTGGCAGATCCGTGTCCCTGCTCGAGGTGCCCGCCATGGCGATTTCATCAACTGACTGCCGTTCGCGCGTCGAGGAGGGTAAACCCGTGTGGTATCTCGTGCCCGACGGCGTCGTTCAATACATCAACAAGTACGGCCTCTACAGGTCCTAACCGAGGAGAACAGTGAGCCTTCCCGACCCTACTTCAGATCTGGTGACGCTGGTCGCTCGTGCAGCCCACGACCGCGGTGGTATCAACCCTGTCTTGGTTGATGTCACCAGCAAACTCGCCCTGGCCGACGCCTTCGTCGTCGTATCCGCGCCGACCGACCGGCAGGTGCGGGCAATTTCGGAGGACATCATGGACCGCGTGTGGGCGGAGCGCGGGCGCCGTCCCGACCACATTGAGGGCCGCGCCGAGGGGACATGGGTACTCCTGGACTATTCGGAGTTGCTCGTCCATGTGCTATGCGAGGATGAACGCGAATACTACGCGCTCGAACGCCTGTGGGGTGATTGCCCAGCCGTTCCGATCGACGTGGATACCGACCAAGCCCGCGCGGCCGCGGCCGCGCGGGCGGCTGCCCACGGCGCGGAGTCGGCGCAATGAGTGCCTCACGCATCGTTCTGCTGCGTCATGGACAGACGGACTTTAACCTCGAGCGTCGTTTCCAGGGGCACATCGATAAGCCTCTGAACGATGTGGGCAGGTCCCAGGCGGCGGGTGCTGCAGGCGTACTCGTGAGTCGCCTGTGCGAGCCGAGCGCGGAGGTCGGTATCGTGACTGCTGAGACAATGCCCGTAGACGATAATGGGGGAGTACGCATCATCTGCTCGCCTCTGGGGCGAGCCTGCGAGACTGCACGCATTCTCCTTCGAGTGTTTGACATTGCGGGATACCCCGCTGAAGGTCCGTTCGCCGACGAGAGGCTTACGGAACGTTTCTACGGCACCTTCGAGGGGAAAACCTACGAGGAGATCGCCTCCGAGCAACCTGAGGCATATTCGCAGTATCGTGCGACTGGTGAGTGTGAGCGCGCCGACGTTGAGCGTTCTGAGGTCGTGGGGGAACGTATACGCGACGCGGTCGTGGAGGCTGCGGCCGCGTGCCGTTCCGATCAATCGCTCATTGCTGTCTCCCACGGTTCCGCAATTGCGAGGGGTATCGTCTCTCTGCTCGGACTTGACCCGGCTGTTTTTAATGGGTTGCGTGGCGTCGATAACTGCCACTGGTCGGAACTTGTGCCCGTCGGTATCTCGACCGCGAAGAGTGCGGCGCGGACGGGTTGGCGCCTGGCATCGCACAACATCGGTGCGCGTGAGGACGTCCTGGGTGCCTAGACGCTGTCTTGGGCCTATCCATCTGCCTCTGCGACTGATGACAGTCAGTGTGATCAGGGACATGTAATCTGATTTGCGTATTCTTCATGGAGTCCGCTAATATTTATCAGGTCGCCGGGGCGACGAACTGAATAAAGGGGCTATGGCGCAGTTGGTAGCGCGCTTCCATGGCATGGAAGAGGTCGGGGGTTCGAATCCCCCTAGCTCCACCGAAAATCCGACACTCGCGTAGTGGGTGTCGGTTTTTTGTCTATTCAGTCATCTGTTGCGGGATGGGCCTGTGGGGGAGTGTGGCTTCATGTAATGGCGCCTGGCCTGCGTGGCTCTGGTGGGTTGTGGGACAAACCAACACATTTGTCCATCCTCCAAGTTGGTGCCCATCGACTTCAGGGCCGACTTCGTGGTACTGGCAAGCCGACAAGTTGTCACAAAACCAACGCGTTTTGTTATATGAGCACACTATTGCGTGTCTCAACCGGCTTTTCGCATTGTGGGGTGAGTAGTGTCGCGCATAGTGGCGTAAGTACGTGGTGATCGGCCTGTTGTTCTGTCGGTCAAGCAGGAGAGTTTAATGTGTCTCCGAATACCTAAAAAGTTAGGCTGCAGTCACAGTTGGACTTTTGGTCCGGTAAGTAACTGGGCGGTAAATATAACGATTTGGTATCGCTATGTGGAATGTTCAAGATCTGTCAAACCTCAAAAGGCCTGGAATTACGTATATTCATTGGTAATTGCTTACTGAAAAAAGTTGATTGTGAGCGTACCGCGTGGAAAGATTTACCTGTCTTTATTTCATAGTGTTAGGTCGATAGTCGATGTCGTTCCAGCTCACCCGAACCCACACCTCGGTCGTTCTCGCCGCCACAACGATCGCAGCCTCGCTCGTCGTAATTCCCTCTCTCGCTGAGGGGAATCACGCCAGCCAGGACGGATTCTGTGCGGCACTCACGGGCGCGGAGCCGCGCATTACATCTGAATACAACCCGCTTCTCGCCAGCTACGCTGCGGGCGCTGCGGGTGCCTCGACCCCCTCTGCGACCGGTTCTGATCGGGAAACTGAGCTGCGCGACGCTCTCGACGCCGCGAAGGCCTCACTCGCTGCCGCCCAACAGAGCGCTGTGAACGCTACGGCCTCCACGGCCGCCGACAACACGACGGACGTTGACACGGTAAGCCGCGCACTGGGCTGGGTTGACTGGTCGCAAGTCGACGATGCCACCCAGGCAAAGATTATCGAGGTGCTGGTCGTTCAGAAGATGAACGCCTATCGAGTTAACGCTGGTCTTCCGGAATTGGTTGTTTCGGATACGCTGACTAGCGACTCTCGTTCATGGAGCCAGCATATGTCCGATACAGACGACTTCAGTCACGATCCAACGTGGAAGTATTGGAACGGCGTGACCCTTGACGGCGGTGAAACCAGCTACGCTGGAGAGAATATCGCTTACAACTACCGCGAAAACTTCGGTGACAAATGGGGAGCTTACGGGACGACCAAGGACCCGATGCAGGCCGCGAATGCGCTCTTCGATCAGTGGAAGAATTCCCCTGGCCATGACAAGAACATGCTCGCTCGCAACAATGTTGTCGGCGTTGGTGTGTACATCGCCAAGCATGGCCAGTTCACTCGTATCTACGGGACTCAGAAATTCTATGCCATCTCTGGCAGCGGAGTTGATACCGCGCGCTTCCATACGACTGGCGATGCAGCCTCGGCCTACGGTTTCGACGGCGCGGCATTCGTGGCAGACAATACGAATTACGTGTCAGGCTTGGCTGGATCTGGTGACGAACAGCGTGCGAACTCCTGGCAGAATCTGGTCGGCGCCCTTCCTGGCGTAGTTCTTCCCGTCGATGTGAACCAACTTCCTACAAAGGCCGGGGCTGACGCTCCTGCGGCCACTGCAACCGCCTCCGCAGGCGCGCATGATGCGACAGTTGATAATCAGGCTGTCGCCGCTGCGCAAGCGAACGTTGATGCCGCACAGGCAGCATTGGAAGACTATCTAGCAAACCCGTCCAGTGAGCAGTCGCCGCAGAGTCTATCCGACATTGACGCCCAACTCGACACGACTGCCGATGCTATTGCAGCTGATACCTCCGTTCGCCCTGAAAAGGACGGCGGTGTGACGATGCAAGGGGCAGATCAGTCTGGCCGTTATCTCACGGCGGAGGAGTACCGCAACGCGGTAACGCGTTGCATGACGAGCGCCGGTTCCTACGATCCTGCCAAGCCCGCCGATCAGAAGAAGGACGTCCCGAATCCGTCGATCGGCCAGCCGACTCAGGAGCCATCGGCTCCGGCACCCGGCCCCTCGACCCCGGCACCCAGCCAGACCACCCCATCCACCCCCACGCCGTCGGCTCCGGCACCCGGCCCCTCGACCCCGGCACCCGCCCCCTCGGCTCCAGCACCGGCATCGGATGAAGGCACGAATCCCTCCAACGTACGTGCGCAGACCCTCGCAGCGACGGGTTCATCCGCCGTGTGGGTTGCGGTTGGTGCAGTGGCTGTCCTAGTCGCCGGCATTGGTGCGCTCGTCGCGTCGCGGCGTGCTAAGAACTGAAATAGTTCGCGGTAAGAGAGGCCCGTCTTCGTGATGAACGAAGACGGGCCTCTCTTTGTGTGTGTGATTCGGTGACGTCACTGAGAGATACAGCTATTCACCGATGGGCGATCAGATCAGCGAACCGTCGCTGGCGAACTGGTACCAGGTGCCGTTGATGTAGGCGGGACCCGTCACCATCTTGCCGGAAGACTGCAGGTAGAACCAGGTTGAGCCGAGCTTAACCCAGCCGGTGACCATGGCGCCGGACTCGTTCAGGAGGTACCAGTCATCACCGATCTTGGTCCAGCCGGTGACCATCTCTCCCTTGTCCTTGAAGTAGTACCAGGTGCCG